>CALMXV010000238.1 GCA_937871155.1 uncultured Taibaiella sp.
CAACACCGTCTGGTTGAATCCCCGCTCCGCCTCCGGCAAAGCATGCGCTTCTACGGCATCGGCCACCTGGTCGATGAAAAAAGGTTCTTCCCCGTGTAAAAAATACACAGGAAAGAACCTTTTGGCTCTGATATCGCGGAGGATTTCGTCGCTGCTCATAACAGGTTATTTTTTCTTTGCAGCGGCTTTAGGCGCCGATTTGCCACCTGCTTTCCCTGGCGCTTTTTTATTGTCGAACACACCCGGGTATTCCTTTTCAATGATGGCTTTCACCTCGGCCAGTTCCAGGGTGCGTGCATGATCGGCCGTCATTTTGGCGCCGGCGTCGAGTTTGGGCAGGTTGACGATCAGTTTGCCATATTTGATAAACGGACCCCAGCGGCCGTTTTCGATGCTGATGTGTTCTTCCGGCCAGTGCTGAATGTAGCGATTGGCTTCTTTCTCCAATTTGGAAGCTACGAGTTCATTGATATCTTGCTGTGAAAGCTGCTCGAAGTTATAACGTTTGGGTACGTTGATATAGATGTCTTCCCATTTGATAAATGGTCCGAAACGACCTTTACCCTTGGTTACCGGTTTGTTTTCATAATAGCCTATAGGGGCATCTGCTTGTTGCTTTTCGTTGATGAGTTCAATTGCCCTATTCATATCTACTTGTAATGGGTCTTCATTACGAGGAATGGATATAAACTGTTCTCCCCATTTGATATAAGGGCCAAATCTACCGGAGCTAATCACTACTTCTTTATCTAGGTATGCACCAAGGCTCAAGGGTAGTTTAAATAAGTCTAAGGCTTCTTCTAAGGTAATCGTTTCGATGCTTTGCCCAGACTTAAGTGTCGCAAACATCGGTTTTTCTTCTTCTTCTACACTGCCTATTTGCACCATAGGGCCAAATCTTCCTAAACGTGCTATAACGGTTTTCCCAGTTTCTGGATGTTGCCCTAATACATGCTCTCCGGTTGCTCTTGTAGCGGTACCCATTGTATTCGAAACCGTTTCATGGAAGGGATGGTAAAAATCGTCAATCATTTCACTCCAAGCCGTATTGCCTTGTGCTATCCGGTCAAATTCTTGTTCTATTTTAGCCGTAAAGCTATAGTCCATCACTCTATTGAAATGCTCTTTCAAGAAATCTGTAACTACAATGCCTAAATCTGTAGGGAAAAGTTTAGATTTTTCAGTACCAAATGTTTCTTGTGCTGTGCTAGCTGAGATGGAATCATTGGCTAAAACCAAGGTTCTAAAATTGCGCTTAGTACCTTCTTTATCTTTATGCTCTACATAGCCTCGTTGTTTTACTGTACTTATAGTGGGTGCATAAGTTGAAGGTCTTCCGATACCTAGCTCTTCTAATTTTTTTACTAAAGAGGCTTCCGTATAACGAGGTAATGGGCGTGTGAATTTCTCTGTAGCTCGCATTTCCTGAAAGGATAATACTTGACCTGTTTCTAAAGGAGGTAAAACGCCCGCTTGTACTTCATCGCCATCTTCATCATCTCGCCCTTCATGATATAACTTCAAGAATCCATCAAAACGCAACACCTCGCCAGTAGCAGTTAAGTGGTCGGTATGGCTGGAGATTTTAATTTTTACAATAGTGCGTTCCAGCTCAGCATCTGCCATCTGTGAAGCCATGGTTCGTTTCCAGATGAGGCTGTAAAGTTTTTGCATATCAGCATCCTCTACATTCATCACGTTTACATCAGTTGGGCGTATGGCTTCGTGGGCTTCTTGTGCGGATTCGTTTTTGTTTTTGAAGGTTCTAAATTGATGATAGCGGTCGTTGTATTGTTTCTTAATCACGTCTTCAATTTGCTGAAGTGCTTGATTAGAAAGGTTGACAGAATCCGTACGCATATAAGTTATATACCCGTTTTCATATAGCTTTTGTGCTACTAACATGGTTTTCGATACCGAGAAGCCTAGTTTACGACTCGCTTCTTGCTGAAGTGTAGAAGTAGTAAATGGTGCTGCCGGAGATTTCTTCCCTGGCTTTACTTGAATATCTGAAACGCTATAAGAGGCACCAATACATTTTTCTAAAAAGTTTTGTGCTTGTTGTTCGTTCGAAAGATTATCGGGACCAACTGCTTTAAATTTTACTAGTTTTTTCTGAATATCTTCTTCATTAAAATAGGCTTCTATTTT
>CALMXV010000239.1 GCA_937871155.1 uncultured Taibaiella sp.
AAAACCTTCCAAATACCAACAATCTAAAATCCTAATGACCTTTTTGGGATAAAATGGAATTGGAAAATTTGGATTATACGTCTCCATGGAAAGTCATAAGTGGCAACCAGAAATACACCATCCAAGGGTTGGAGGCTTCAAGACTAGAGCATAAAGATGCGTCAAATGGTGTCATTCGTAATGCTGTTAGCAGATCAGCAAGAGCCAATCGTTATAGCAAAAAAGAAATTAACGAATGGGAACAATTAGCTCGTAAAGTAATTTCACTCAACAAACCGCCCATGAGTATCGAGCTTCAAAGTGTGATGTGGAGAATAGAAGGTAAAGACCGAAGTGGAAAAGTATTTTATAAAGAAGTACGTATCGATCTTCCTATTTAAGTTGAACTTCATAAAGTCTAACTGCAAATAAAAAACGCTTCTCTTGGTATAAGGGAAGCGTTTACATTTTTATTTCAAATTCGTTAGCATTTCATGGGTCATTTTATCCAAATCATATTGATGGCTCCATCCCCAATGCTCCCTGGCAGCTTGGTCGTCTATACTTTGTGGCCAGCCGTTAGCTATCTGTTGACGGAAATCTGGTGCATAAGAAATTTCGAAATCTGGTATATGCTTTTGAATGCTTGCTGCTATTTCTTCTGGTGCAAAGCTCATAGCTGAGATATTATAAGCCATTCTTGTTTTGATAGAAGTTGTCGGTGCTTCCATCAGTTCAATGGTTCCTCTTATTGCATCATCCATATACATCATCGGTAGGTAAGTTCCTTTATCCAAAAACGAAGTATAATTTTTTTGTTTTAGAGCTTCATGATAGATTTCTACAGCATAGTCTGTAGTGCCACCTCCTGGTTCTGATTTCCAACTTATCAAACCGGGATAACGAAGGCTTCTCACATCTAAGCCCCACCGATTGTAGTAATACTGACACCAAAGCTCACCGGCATATTTGCTAATGCCATAAACCGTTAAGGGTTCTACAACTGTTTGCTGAGGAGTTTGTTGTTTGGGTGTGGTTTGACCGAATACAGCAATAGAACTTGGCCAATAGATTTTATGTAACTTTTCTTGAACGCCTAACTCTAAAACCTGCAACAAGCTTTGCATATTGATATCCCAAGCGCGTTTAGGGTCTTTCTCTCCTGTTGCAGAAAGCAACGCAGCCAAGTGATAGATCTGCGTAATCTTTTCTTTCTTCACAATTTCTAACATTCGGAAAGCATCCATCGCATTCAAATGACGAAATGGTCCTTCTTTTAATAAAGGATGTTCTTCACGAATGTCAGTAGCTATGACATGGTCGTTGCCATAAAGTTTTCGTAAAGCAAGCGTAAGTTCTACACCTATTTGCCCACCGGCACCAATTATTAAAATTCGTTCTTGTGACATAAATGAATACTCGTTTTAAAACAACGTACAAACATAAGCAAGGAAACGCAAGTGCGAAAGAGATGGATGAATTCTTTTTTCGGATTATCAGTCTTTTAATAGGGATGATGAATTGCACTATTGTTACTTTGAATTTCAATTCAATAAAAAATCCCCAAAGTTGTATGTGGGGATTAGTTTATAAACCTTTTAAAAGGTTTGGAATTTTATTTAGCAGCTTCAAAACGTTTAGATACTTCTGCCCAATTCACTACATTCCAAATAGCTTTTAAGTAGTCCGGACGACGGTTTTGATAGTTTAAATAATATGCATGTTCCCATACATCGATTCCAAAAATTGGTGTACAGTTGCAACCTGTATCCGGCATCAAAGGATTGTCTTGGTAAGGAGTAGAACAAACAGCAAGTTTACCTTCTTTTACACCCAACCAAGCCCAGCCACTGCCAAAACGTTTAGCACCGGCATCATTCATTTTTTCTTTTAATCCTTCTAATGAACCAAACGCTTCGTTGATAGCGCTCTCTAGTGCTGCCGATGGTGTACCTCCATTGGGGCTAAGTACTGACCAAAATAATGAGTGATTGAAATGCCCTCCCCCGTTGTTACGAGTAGCAGCGTCATATTTTGTAATGTTCTTCATTAAATCTTCTAAAGAAAGATTTTCAGCGTCAGTACCTGCTATTGCTTTGTTGAGGTTGTCCACATAAGCTTGGTGGTGCTTGCCATGGTGTATTTGCATGGTAGTAGCGTCAATGTGTGGTTCTAATGCTGCAACGTCGTATGGTAGCGACGGTAGTGTATGTGCCATAATATATTGATTGTTTAGGGTTACAAATTTAGTCATCCTCAAAAGCTTACCCAAATGAAAAGGAATAGAAATTAAAAATGTAGTTATAGCCTTGAAGCTATGGTGGTTGTTGCATCCTCTTTATCTTTGTCGCTCTTTATCCTTCACCGAATGAGTTTACCTTCACTTTCTTTACGGCGCCCGGTACTGGCGATTGTAATGAACATCATCATAGTATTATTTGGCGTTATTGGCTTTCAATCGTTGGGTGTGCGCGACTTTCCATCCATTGATCCACCCATTATCAATGTAAGAACATCCTATGCCGGTGCCAACCCGGATATCATTGAAACCCAAATAACAGAGCCTTTAGAAAAATCAATTAACGGTATTGAGGGTGTTAAATCCATTTCATCACAGTCGGCTGTAGGTTCGAGCACGATTACTGTAGAGTTTAATCTAGGAACCGACCTAGAGAAAGCGGCGAATGATGTAAGAGATAAGGTATCTCAGGCTACCAAATCACTACCTCAGGATATAGATGCACAACCTACCGTCACAAAAGCAGATGCAAATGCTGACCCGATCATCATGCTTACGGTAAAGAGTAGCAAGATGAGTGCGATAGAACTCAGCGATTATGCGGAAAATATCTTGCAGGAGAAGTTGCAAACGATTCCGGGAGTCAGTTCGGTATCTATTTACGGACAACAGAGACCGGCTATGCGTCTATGGTTGAATCCGGAAAAAATGGCATCATACGGTATTACGGCATCAGACGTAAAGACAGCACTTACAAAGGAGAATGTTGAGATGCCGGCTGGTAAGATTCGTGGTAACGCCACGGAAATGCTACTCAAAACCCGTGGGCGACTGACAACAGAAGAAGACTTTAATAATATGATCATCAAGCAGAGCGACAATCAGGTGATCAGATTCCGGGATATCGGTGAGGCTTCTTTGGGCCCACAAGATGACGAATCCGGCTCAAAGATCAATGGGACAACAGGAGTGATGTTGAACCTTATTCCATTGCCTGGTGCTAATGACATACAGA
>CALMXV010000240.1 GCA_937871155.1 uncultured Taibaiella sp.
TCTTGCACCCGTTACTAATGGCACTGCAATTGAAGTACCTATTGAGTCATTAGTGTTATTTTGATCTGCTGCTCCGTTTACAGTACCAGATATAACACTAAATGTATTATTAGTACCTGGTGTAAAGTTTAATTGAGAAAGCTGAATGATAGCTGTAGTCAATGGTGCAATAGTGCCTGTAAAGGCAGAAGGAGTATTAGTGCCACCATTTGCTTTCATATTAATTGAAGCTGTAGTAATAGTTTCGCTACCAGCATTAAATACTTTTACTATTGGAGAAACTTGACCTTTACAAACTTCAGTTATTTTCATTTCATATGGATTCAAATCCTTACCATTTGCAATGTTAGTAAGAGTGATTGGTCCGTGTGCTGCATTCATGATATCGATATCGCCTTCAGCAACAAATGCTACTAAACCAAGATTACCTAGTTCTGTACGAGTACCTGTAAAGTTTGCTGGTACGGTAAAGGTATATTGTTTAGTAATTTTTGTACCTGCAGTAGTTGTAGTTAAAACCTCACCTGTAGCTGCCGGAGTTAATACTTTACGTAGCATGTGGTTGTGGGTATAATCATCAAATGCAGTAATCATTGCAGGATATAAGTTTGAAGCACCTATTTGTGGACCATATACGTTATCTTCAACTAAAGCTACAGTAAGCTTGTTTGTATTTGTAGTTGTTCCTGTGTAATAGACTTCTACATCAACAGTTAATACTCTTGTAGCTGAATTCAAGGTTCCTTGAAGTGCAACATTAACATAAGAAGGCATAGCTAAAATTTGAGAAGCATAGCTATTCCACTGGCTTCTACTAACTGCAAGTCCAGCTTCTCCTGAAAAAAGGTGACGATTTACAGATCCTGTAGGATATCCAGAGATATTCATACCAGCTATACCAGCTATTGCATTTCCTTCTGTAGTTCTAAAATCTGGTTGGCCTGCTCCCGGAGTTGCATATCCACCCGTGTGAACATTAATAGCAAAAACATTTCCTGGATTTGCTGCTATCAATTGATTTGCCATTTTATGGCCATCAGGGCACCAAGTACAGTTTATACCAGTAAATTCTTCTAATACTACTTTCTTGTTTTGAGCTGTAGTACCAACTGGTAATTGCGCCATCGCAACACCATATCCAGCAAGTGTCAATGCTGTAAGTAATACTTTTTTCATTTTGTATGTTTGATTTTTATAAGTAGCAAATTTAACCTTTTTGTATTAATAACCGCATTTTAACAAAATTGATTTGGGTTGTATTTTTATTTAATTTTTTTACTTTTGCAGCACGATTTATCGTTCGGGGTGCCTAAATAGTTAAGGCTGAGATTATACCCGCTGAACCTCGACCGGGTAATGCCGGTTAGGGAATGAAGTTAATTTCTTCTTCATTCTTCAAAATAGATTTAATATCGCTTTCTCTAATAAACGAAAGGCTTTTTAATTTGTTTGAAGTTAGCTGTTCTGCTCCTCGATTTATTTTATTTAATAATTCTAAATCTTGCAAATGAACAGAACAATTAGTCGCAGTTCCAACCTAGGTGTAAAAGGGAAATCGGTAAAAGTGATTTTTCAAATTTTACTTTTCAATAGTTTATTTTTCAATTCTATAATTGGTCAGTCACAACAGTCAGATACTAGTACTAACAAGCATTTAGAAGCTATTGAGGTACGTGCTATCCGTGCGTCAAGTAGTGCGCCTTTTGTCAATACTACATTAAATCAGCAGGAAATTTCTGTACTAAATCAAGGAAAGGACCTACCCTATCTATTACAATTTACTCCTTCTATTGTATCCTTTTCAGACGCTGGTGCAGGTGTGGGATATACCGGTATGAGACTAAGAGGTACGGATGGTACCAGAATCAACGTTACTCTTAATGGAATACCTGTAAATGATGCAGAATCACAAGGCACATTCTTTGTCAACTTTCCAGATTTAGCATCTTCTACAAAATCCATCCAATTGCAAAGAGGCGTGGGGACTTCAACTAATGGCTCTGGAGCCTTTGGTGCTACTATGAGTATTGACAACTTAGATCAAAAGGACACCGCCGGTATTGAAATCAACAATAGTTATGGTTCTTTCAATACTTGGAAAAATACCATTAAATTAAGTAGCGGCCTGTTGAAAAACGGAATTCAAACAGACCTAAGAGCGTCTCACATAAGTTCAGATGGAGTACGAGACCGTACGGCATCAAAGCTTGGAGCTTTACAGTTAGTTACCGGATGGAAGATATCCAATAGTACCGGTTTAAAATTTATGGCTATGACCGGTAATGAAAAAACGTATCAGGCATGGAATGGGGTACTAGGAAGTCAATTGAATGGTGACTCTGCCGATTTACAAAGACACTACCAACACAATATCGGTGCTCTTTATTTTACTTCTCAAGATTCAATAAATTTATTTTCTACTTATCCGTATCGTTACAACTATTTTACCTATAAAAATCAGACAGACAACTATCGTCAAAACTACTTTCAATTATTTTTCAATCATCGTTTTCAAAACCTACTTCAACTTCAAGTAGCTGCCTTTCTAACAAGAGGAAAGGGCTTTTATGAAGAATTTAAAAACAATCAGAAATATAAGGAATATGGGTTACCGAGTTATGTGGCTTCACAAAATGCTGATACAATAACTAAGACCAATTTGATTCGACAACTATGGTTAGACAACTATAATTACGGTTCCATTTTTTCCCTTCACTATGCTACAGTTAAAAGCCAAATAACTTTGGGTGGTTCACTTTCAGAATATCAAGGAACGCACTATGGCTATATTAAATGGTCAGAAAAAGGTGGTATTCCTGATGACTTTGAGTGGTATCATTTGCCTGCAAAGAAAAAAGATTTATCGGTTTATACTAAAGCACAACATCAAGTTCTAAACAAGCTTTATTTATTTGGAGATTTACAGCTTCGTTATGTGGATTATTCCATCAAAGGATTTAGAAAAAACCCTTCAATTAAGATAAATACTCCTTATTTATTTTTTAATCCAAAAGCTGGTGTTTCCTACTTTATTTCACAGCAAAGCCAACAATCACAAAAACTTTATGCCTCTATAGCTTTAGCGAATAAAGAGCCCAACAGAGACGATTTCGAAGCTTCTCCCAACCATTTGCCTCAGCCGGAACGATTAACAGATATTGAAGCAGGATATGAATTAAACCATACAAAATGGAATTTTTCTGCAAATGCTTACTACATGTATTATACTAATCAACTTATCTTAACAGGTAAAATAAATGATGTAGGTGCTTATACAAGAACAAATGCTCCTAAAAGCTTTCGTACAGGATTGGAAGTTCAATTCAATGGGCATCTCTTGAGTTGGTTGCATCTAGGTGCAAATGCCACCTATTCTGAAAATAAAGTACTTGATTTTGTAGAATATATTGATAACTGGGATGATGGTTCACAAATTCCTTTAAGAAAAGGAACTACTGACTTAGCATTTTCACCACGGTTTATTGGAAATATGTCCTTAACTTTTAAACCGTTTGTCAATCAAACTTTCGGTAAAAGATTGGATATAATGCTTCTTGGGAAATATGTAAGTAAACAATATTTAGACAACTCAGGAAATAATATTAGAATCATTAAACCCTATTTTGTAAGTGATATTAATTTACGATATTCATTACAATTTAAACCAATTAAAGAGATTGGATTTATACTTGGTTTGCAGAACATCTTTAATAGAAAATATGTAAGCAATGGCTATAGCTATGCTTATAATTTAGGAGGCACTACTTATACTGATAATTATTATTTTCCTCAAGCGGGTTTCAATTGGGTGTTATCCATAAATATGAAGTTGTAATAGGATGATTATTTATAAAATCTCTGGTTCGATTATCTGTGCTTCTGCATATAAAATTTTCATCTAAAAACTCTTTGTTTGTAAAATCCAATGTTTTTCCCAATTTGATTTGAATGGAGCTTCCTTGAAAAAAAATAGAACGATAGTCAAAATAGCTGATAGTCCAATGCCAATTATATTATCACTAACCAATATAATTTTTAATGTACTCAGCGTTAATACTCTTGGCTTTTCTTAGATTATATTATTTTTATATTTTTTGAAATTTATTGTTTCATATCTTCAATATTAAGTATATATTTGTATTCTTAAGCCCTCTATTGAAACATGAAAAAGCCCATAAAAACCCTACCAAAGGGTATTGTTTACTTTTTTGACATGGCCTGTGTCTTGTCATGTCTTTATATCTCTCAAATATTTAGGTATAATTTTAATTTTGAAGGCGCACTGCAACATTGGGAAATAATTGCTATTACTGCGGTTACAATTAATTCGTTGCTATTCTTTTTATTTAAGACCTATCACGGCATCGTACGATATACTACCGTAGTAGATTCTTTTAAAATTATTACGATTAATCTTATTACAGCTTCAGTATATATTCTAGTAAAGTTAGGCTTAGAACAATACGGTCTTTATAATTATGGTTATAAAATTGGTTTCATTGCCTTTGTCTCCATTTTTGTCAATTTTTTCATTGTAAGTTTTGCGTTAATTGGTTATAGAACCCTAGTAAGGCATATTTACGAAACTTATTTTTCTCGTCTTCTTAATGCTAATGAATATGTAAAGGTGGTTATTTATGATGCCAGTGAATATGGGATTGCAGCAAAAAGAATGATATCTGACAATGCCTATGTAAATATGCAAGTAGTAGCTTTTTTAGATGATGACCCTAATAAGAAAAATAAACTCGTAGAAGGACTTCCCATAAAATCTACCGATGAAATAAGTATTGGAAAACTAAAAGCAGAAGGAGTTCAAACCATATTAATATCTCGAGAAAGAATGTCAAATAAGGTTTTGAACAATATTGTTGATATTGCTTTAAAGTATGGTATTAAAGTTCAACAAGTCCCTCCTATCAATAAATGGTTACAAGGCAAAACTGTAACGGAGCAAATCAAAAATATCAATATTGAAGACCTTCTTGAACGGGATATAATCTCCATTAAAAACGAAAAAGTATATAAAGAACTAAGCAGTAAAATTATTTTGGTTACCGGTGCTGCAGGTTCTATTGGCAGCGAGATAGTAAGACAAGTAATGCGATATAAGCCTTCATTACTTATTTTATGCGATAAAGCTGAATCGCCTTTACACGAACTTTTACTTGAGATTGAAGAACAATACGGCTCTAAAAATGTAAAAGCTTTTATTGCGGATATTTGCGACGCTACTAGAATGGAACAACTTTTTGATGTGTACAACCCTGAAGTTATCTATCATGTAGCCGCCTATAAGCACGTACCGCTAATGGAACTGAATCCTTCTGTAGCAGTATTAAATAATGTTTTAGGCACTAAAATTTTAGCAGAATTAGCAGTTGCATATCTAGCGGAGAAATTTGTAATGGTATCTACCGATAAGGCAGTGAATCCTACTAACGTAATGGGTGCGAGTAAGAGAATTGCTGAGATATTCACCCAATCGTATTTTAAGCATTTTTCTGAAAATGGAAATGATACTATTCAAAGACCCCAAACGAAATTTGTTACAACACGATTTGGAAATGTATTAGGCTCTAATGGCTCCGTAATTCCAAGATTTAAAAAGCAAATTGAACAAGGAGGACCTATTACTATTACTCATCCGGATATTACTCGTTATTTTATGACCATTCCAGAAGCTTGTCAACTAGTAATAGAAGCAGGAGTTATGGGAAATGGTGGCGAAATATTTGTATTCGATATGGGCAAACCTGTTAAGATTGTTGATTTAGCCAATAAGATGATTCAACTTTCTGGTAAGATTCCTGATATTGATATCAAAACAGTTTTTACAGGATTGAGGCCTGGCGAAAAGCTATATGAAGAGCTTTTGAACAATGCAGAAAACTCTTCTCCTACTTATCATGAAAAAATAATGATTGCACAAGTAAGAGAATATGACTTCTTAGAAGTCAACAATAATATAGAGGCGCTAATTGCATTGGCTCACAAACATTATACAATGGAAACCGTAAAACTGATGAAAGAAATTGTACCGGAATTTGTAAGCAATAATTCAGTTTACGAGAAACTAGATAAAAAATAATTTTCCATCTATTGATCAGTAAATTATCTATCCCTATTTTTTATAAAAATAGAAAAGGATTTTATAGTTTTGCACAATATTGAGTAGATTTTTTACTCATTCTTAAAATCTTAGTTGTGACTGAGACAGGCGAAGCCTTGAATAAATGTCAATGTATTTCTTATGAAATTCAACGCAATACAGTTGATTTTCAAGAACTAATTCTAACAAAATCATTATCTTAATGGTCACTAAAAATTACAAAATTGGAGTTGTAGGGTTAGGTTACGTAGGGCTACCATTGGCAGTAGAATTTGCCAAACATTTTCAAGTGGTAGGTTTTGATATTTCTAAAACGCGAGTTGATGAGCTTAATAATGCATTTGACAGGACTTTGGAGGTTGATGAAATGGCACTTAAGAATGTACTCGTTACTTCATTTATAAAAGAAACCGAATCGGGTATTATTTGCTCGTCTAATCTATCCGATTTACTGTCATGTAATGTCTATATAATTACCGTTCCAACTCCTGTAGATAAAAACAATCGTCCTGATTTAACTCCATTATATAAAGCCAGTGAAACTGTTGGAAAGGTTTTAAATAAAGGTGATATTGTTGTTTATGAATCTACCGTGTATCCTGGTGTAACTGAAGAAGAATGCGTACCTGTCTTAGAAAAAACATCTGGATTAGCGTTTAATAAAGATTTTTATTGCGGCTATTCTCCAGAAAGAATTAACCCGGGCGATAAAGAACATACCGTTTCAAAAATTAAGAAAATCACATCAGGTTCTACACCTGATATCGCTTCAGAAGTGGATGCCATTTATAAGACTATCATTATTGCAGGTACTCATAAGGCATCCAGCATCAAAGTTGCGGAAGCCGCCAAAGTAATAGAAAACGCACAACGCGATATCAACATTGCTTTTGTAAATGAACTAGCAAAAATTTTTAATAAACTCAATATTGATACCCATGAAGTGCTTGCAGCAGCCGGTACTAAATGGAACTTTCTGCCCTTCAAGCCCGGACTTGTAGGTGGGCATTGTATTGGTGTTGACCCCTATTACTTAGCACAAAAGGCACAAGAAGTAGGCTACCATCCAGAAATCATCCTTGCAGGCAGGCGACTAAATGATAGTATGGGCAGCTATGTAGCAGATGAAGTAGTAAAAAGAATGTTGAAAAAAGGGATTTCCGTAAAAGGAAGTAATGCTTTGATTTTGGGTATTACTTTTAAAGAAAACTGTCCTGATGTGCGCAATACAAAAGTGATTGATATAATTTCTCATCTTCAAAGCTATCATGTTCACACAACCATCTTTGACCCTTGGGCTAGCCCTCTTGAAGTGAAACATGAGTATAACCTTGATTGTACGAATCAGCTGCCATCAGACAAAAAATATGATGCCATCATTTTAGCAGTTGCTCATCGTGAGTTTGATTATGATACCATCAAACAGCTATGCAATGAGCAGGTAGTTGTATTTGATGTAAAAGGAATTTGGGATAAAAACAACGTTGACGCTAGACTGTGACCGTTTTAGAAACATTAATATCCTCTAAGACTAGAATTAAGCTTCTTTTAAAGCTCTTCTTAAATCCAACCAACTCTGCATACCTCAGAGGGCTGGCTGAAGATTTTGGAGAAAGCACTAATGCTGTTCGTCTCGAATTAAACAAATTTGAGGAAGCTGGTTTATTGATAGCCTCTTCTCAAGGCAATAAAAAATTCTATCAAGCGAATAAACAACATCCACTGTTTAAAGATATCAACAGTATTGTCTTAAAATATGTAGGTATTGATCGCATCATAGAGAATATCATCAATCGTTTAGGCAATCTGGAAAAATTGATTCTTTCCGGTGACTATGCTGCGGGTATTGATTCAGGAGTTGTTGATTTAATATTTGTTGGAGATATTGATAAAAAGTATTTACTCAATGTCATTGAAAAAACAGAGAAATTAATAGGAAAAAAACTGCGGTACATACATTATGAGCGATTTGATTGGGAGCATCGTTCAAAAGAAGCTGCTTCTAAAGAATTACTTCTTTGGGAAAAAGGAGGTTTAGAGTAATGCCTTGGTATGTGCTATACACCAAATCGAGAAATGAAAAAAAACTAACTCAGTTGCTTTCTGAAAAAGGGTTTGATGTGTATTGCCCTTTACAAGAAACCGTAAAGCAATGGAGCGATAGAAAGAAAAAAGTACAAGAGCCTATTTTTAAATCCTATATTTTTGTGCACTTAAAAAATTATGCAGCTCAACAAGTTGAAGTACTTCAAACCAATGGTGCTGTTCGTTTTTTATGGTGGGCTAACAAACCCGGTATCGTACGAGATATTGAGATAAATGCTATCAAAGAGTTTATCAATGAATATAAAGGAAGCATTATCAAAGTGGAATTTAATAACGGAGAGCAAGTAAAAATAAAAGAAGGTTTATTAAAAGACCAAGTAGGAAAGGTTATAGAAATAAGAACAAACAAAGCACTATTATATTTACAATCACTAGGGTGCAATATGATTGCAGAAGTACCCTTACAAAGCTTACAAAAAAATTAATTTTATTATATGAGTAAAGTTGCCTTAATCACCGGAATCACTGGACAAGACGGAGCCTATCTTGCAGAGCTATTATTAGAAAAAGGGTATATCGTTCATGGTATTAAAAGAAGAAGTTCTTTATTTAATACAGATCGTATTGATCATTTATATGAAGACCCACATATCGACAATCGTAGGTTTATACTCCATTACGGAGACTTAAATGATAGTACCAATCTAATTAGAATCGTACAAGATGTTCAACCAGATGAAATTTACAACTTGGGTGCGATGAGCCATGTAAAAGTGAGTTTTGACACTCCTGAATATACGGCTAATGCAGATGGTATTGGCACACTACGCTTATTAGAAGCCATTAGAATTTTAAAGCTAGAAAAGAAAACTAAAATATATCAAGCATCGACTTCTGAACTTTATGGCTTAGTACAAGAAGTCCCTCAATCTGAAACTACCCCTTTCTATCCACGTTCGCCTTATGGTGTAGCTAAACTGTATGGTTTTTGGATAACGGTAAACTATCGCGAAGCCTACAATATTTTCGCTTCTAACGGAATTCTTTTCAACCATGAAAGTCCTTTAAGAGGTGAAACTTTTGTAACCCGTAAAATTACTCGTGCCGTTGCACAAATGAGTTTAGGTCTTCAAGAAAAATTACATATCGGAAACCTAGATGCAAAGCGCGATTGGGGGCATGCTAAAGACTATGTAGAAGCCATGTGGCGCATTCTACAACAAGACGTAGCTGAAGACTATGTGATTGCTACCGGTGTGACCACAACCGTACGTGACTTTATCAATATGTCATTTAATGAAGTGGGTGTAACCTTAGAATGGAAAGGAACAGGTGTAGATGAAAAAGCGTATGTGAAAACAAGTACTATACCTGAGTTTATACCGCTTGGTAAAGAGGTAGTCAATGTAGATGCTGCCTATTTCCGCCCTACAGAAGTAGATTTATTAATAGGCGACCCAACTAAAGCTAAACAAAAGCTAGGTTGGGAACCGAAATATACTTTGGCTGAGATGGTAAAAGAAATGGTACAAGCAGATGTAGAAGCCTTCCGCAAAGAAAAAATGCTGAAAGATGCCGGCTTTAATATCTTAAGACAATACGAATAATTCTCCTTGATAAAAAAACAAATGAATCAAGACAGTAAAATATATATTGCCGGACATCGAGGGATGGTAGGCAGTGCTATTTATAGAAAATTACAAGCCTTAGGCTTTACAAATATTATAGTTCGTACATCCCAAGAACTGGACTTACGAAACCAACAACAAGTTGCCGATTTTTTTGAAACTGAAAAACCGGAGTATGTATTTTTAGCTGCAGCAAAAGTGGGTGGGATTCTTGCAAACAATACCTATCGCGCTGAGTTCTTTTATGACAATTGTATGATTCAAAACAATGTCATACATCATTCCTATAAAGTTGGAGTTAAGAAATTAATGTTCTTAGGCTCTTCCTGTATCTATCCTAAACAGGCACCACAGCCATTGAAAGAAGAATATCTTCTTACCGGCACCTTAGAATCTACCAACGAACCTTATGCTATAGCTAAAATAGCTGGGATTAAAATGTGTGATGCTTATAGAAGTCAATATGGATGCGATTTTATCTCTGTAATGCCAACCAACATGTATGGTCCAAATGACAACTATGATTTAAACAACTCTCACGTATTACCTGCACTAATTCGCAAGTTTCATGAGGCTAAAATTTCCAATGCTCCTCATGTTACTGTTTGGGGCACCGGAACTCCTCTTCGTGAGTTTATGCATTCAGATGATTTAGCAGACGCTTGTTTATTTCTTATGAAGCACTATTCTGAAACCGGACCTATCAATATTGGTGTTGGCAACGACCTTTCTATTAAAGACCTTGCTTTATTAATTAAAGAGGTGGTAGGCTATACCGGTACTATAACTTGGGATACCAATAAACCGGACGGAACCATGCGTAAACTGATGGATGTTTCTAAAATCAATACCCTTGGATGGACTGCTAGAATTCCTTTAAAAGAGGGAATCAATAGTGTTTATCAAACCACATTTCTTACTACCATTCAAAAATAATTTCTATGAAAAAAAACAGTACACAATTTATAATAGCTGTATTAACTGCTCTAGTCTTACTGGTACAGTCTTGTGCGAATCCTAAAAAAATATCTTACTTCAATTATGTAAAGGATTCTGCTTCGTTTAAGACACCAGATTCCTACTCGTATGCAAATTTTGACGATCCAAAAATTACTTATAACGATATCCTTCAAATTTCTGTTCAAACAATTGACCCTGCCGGCATGACCGGGAATACTATGATTGGTACTGACGCAGCAGGAAATATCGCTTCTCGTGGCAAAAACACTGCACTTAACACTCCGGGCTATATGGTGAATAGTGATGGAGAAATAGAACTACCGCTTGTAGGAAAAATTAAAATTGTAGGAATGACTACTAAAGAAGCCAAAAACGTAATTGCTAAAAAAGCTGAGGTATATTATAAAAATCCGGTAGTGAATATTCGATTCGTGAATTTCGTAATTACTATGCTTGGTGATATTGGTACTCCGGGACAACTATCTGTTTCAAACGAACGCTTAACGATCTTAGAAGCAATCGCATTAGC
>CALMXV010000241.1 GCA_937871155.1 uncultured Taibaiella sp.
CCATCCCAAAAGAGACGGCTTTCCAATCGCTGTTTTCATAGCGTCTGCCTCGTGGTGCTTTGGTAAAAACGATACCAATATTATTGAAGTTGAACCGTGCGTTATTTTCTTTACTGTACTCATTGATATAATCGCTCGATACGCTATTTACTTTAAGTGAAGGGGTAAACATAACCTCAGAACGGCGATAGATGCCTATAGTAGCGGGGTTGACACTGAGTCCTGTGAAGTCGCCCCCTACAGAGCCAAGTGCATTGCCAAAGCCTAATGAACGTGCTGTGCCGGACAGTTGTGTGTTAGAGTATCGTAAAACATCCAAAAGGTCTTGTGCTTGACTTGGAAGCATAGAACTTCCGATGATGATTGATGATAGAAAAGATGCTTTTATTAAAAATGAGGCTTTCATGTTTTGTTGATTTGAAAAGATTTATTGAATTGTTTTCAAAAACTGTACCGATTTAATGTACAAAGTGCTCGTTGGAAATAAAATTTTATAGTAAGTAAAAAGCTGCCTATAGTTTAAGCAGCTTTGAAATTGAATGAAGGTTTTAAAGTTTATCTTCTACCGCCAAATCCACCACTACGAATGGCTCCTCCGCCGCCTCCACCGTTGCTGAAGTTGTTGCGAGAAGGAGGAGGAGAATAGCTAGGTTCGCTTCTTACCGGTGCTGAGCGCTGATAGCTTGGTTCTCTATGATAGCTTGGTTGTTGTTGTGGCGCTTCATAACGTGGTCTTGTCATTTGACGGTCCGGTTGTGAGCGGATAGGTTGTTGCGGAGCAGGTGTATAGTTGTTACGATAGCCCTCTTGATTATTATAGCGGTCGTTTTTTCTATTTACATCGTCATTGCTAGTAGTATTATTGCGTACAGGAGCTTCCTCTCTAGAAAAGAAACGGCGATTGCTAGGAGCTTCAGAAACTGAATTGTTATTCACTGCATTATTGTTTCTAGTAGGTGTAGCAATGATGCCGCTAGAGCCAGAACTACGTAATTGATTGTCGTTACGGATAGTGCCTGTAGTAGGAGCTATACCACCTTGTGAGCCTCTTAATCCATTTCTGTCGGTATTGATGACTGCATTATGTACCGTGCTGTTGTAAGAGCTTCTAGGCCCATATGAGGTCGGCTTGCCGTAGTTATAGTTGTTGTTGTAGTTGTTATAAATACCGGAATAATAGCCATTCCAATAGCCGCTATAATAAGAGTTGCAATAACTATTGCCATAATAAGGATAGTAATAATAGCTGTTGTACATCGGATAGCCGTACCATGAGTACCAACTCCAATAAGAACTCCAATACGGTCCATATCCCATGTTCATGTTTGAGTAAGGGCGATTCCAATAACTCCATCCCCAATAAGGATCGCTCCAGTAAGGGTCATACCAATAAGGGTTATAGAAGGAGTTATAAAATCCCATTCCCATTCCATTAAATGAATTATTAAAACGACGAAGATTAGAAGAGTAGTAATAATCATTGTCATAACTATCATCATAATTTTGGTCATCGGTACCATAGCTTCGGTTATAGCTTTCGTAGCCATCGGAGGAGCTGTAGCCATTGGAAGATGAAGAAGAATAGGACTCGTTAGCAGCTTGCTCAGCTTGTTTTCTTGCTTCATCATCAGCACGTTGTTGCTCCAATTTTTTTTGCTTTTCGATATCCGCACTATTGTAATAGATATCGTCCGTATAATCTCCTTGAGCCAATGAAGCGTACCCACTTCCGAGTAGCATCATAAGCATTATCAACAACCGTTTCATTGGATTAAGTTTTAATTGTTTTAAACTTGATGAAATTACTATTTTTGCGGCAATTAGCCAATTAAGAGCAACGAAAACTGTGCCAAAATTATGAGTACCTTAACGTCAAAAGATACGGATTATGCCCAATGGTATAACGACTTAATATTAAAAAGTGGATTAGCGGAAAACTCTGCTGTAAGAGGGTGTATGGTTATCAAACCGTATGGTTTTGCTCTTTGGGAAAACATGCGGGATGAATTAGACAAACGCTTTAAAGAAACAGGACATCAAAATGCTTACTTCCCCATCTTTATACCCAAAAGTTTTTTAAGCAAAGAAGCAGCTCATGTGGATGGGTTTGCCAAAGAATGTGCTGTTGTAACACACTATCGTTTAAAAAATGACCCTAATGGAAAAGGAGTTATTGTAGATCCGGAGGCGAAGCTAGAAGAAGAGTTAATCGTTCGTCCTACTTCTGAAACTATTATTTGGAGCACTTATAAAAACTGGATTCAATCGTATAGAGATTTGCCGATTCTTATCAATCAATGGGCCAATGTGGTTCGTTGGGAAATGCGTACTCGTTTGTTTTTACGTACTGCCGAATTTCTTTGGCAAGAAGGGCATACGGCTCATGCTTCCAAAGAAGAAGCTATTGAAGAAACGGAGAGAATGCTAGATGTTTATGCTTCTTTTGCGGAAGAGTTTATGGCATTGCCGGTTATTAAAGGTGTGAAGTCTGCCAATGAACGGTTTGCAGGAGCGGAAGAAACGTATTGTATTGAAGCGTTAATGCAAGACGGAAAAGCTTTGCAAGCAGGCACTTCTCATTTCTTAGGGCAAAATTTTGCAAAAGCATTTGATGTGAAATTTGCAGATAAAGACAATAAAATGGAGTATGTATGGGCCACGTCATGGGGCGTATCCACTAGACTTATCGGAGGTTTAGTGATGGCGCATAGTGATGATCAAGGTTTGGTATTACCTCCTAAAATTGCTCCGCTACATGTGGTGATTGTCCCTATTTACAATAAGGATACAGTCGCAAGAGAAAAAATTGATTCCTATGCGAATGACTTGGTAAAACAGCTTCGTTCTCTCGGTATTCGGGTGAAATTTGATGACGATGATAGCGCTCGTCCAGGATGGAAATTTGCCGAATATGAATTGAAAGGAGTGCCAGTAAGAGTAGCACTTGGAGCTAGAGACCTTGAAAATAATGTAGCGGAAGTTGCACGTAGAGACACAAAAGTAAAATCAAGCCTATCTCTAAATAATCTTGCCACAACCTTAAAAGATTTGCTGGATACTATTCAGAACGATATGTACCAAAAAGCACTTCATTATAGAGAGGCTCATATCACCAAAGTAGATAGCTGGGAAGCATTTGAAAATACGTTGAAGAACAAAGGCGGCTTCATAGCAGCTCATTGGGACGGAACTCCTGAAACAGAAGAAATGATAAAGTCCTTAACTAAAGCAACCATTCGTTGTATCCCTTTGGGTAATGAGCAAGAAGAGGGGGTGTGTGTATTTTCAGGAGCGCCTTCTAAGCAACGTGTACTTTTTGCAATAGCTTATTAGTGTTTTTTTATTGAAGTAAAGACTATTTAATTTTATAAAGTAAATAAGATAAAAGGAGTAGAGGTCGAATTAAAATAAATATTCTTATACATCAAAAATCTATTTATTTCAAATAAACAGTAGTACATTAGCATCACACAATCAGATTGTATGGAATACGAAATCAAGCAGACCGGAAAATTCAAATTCGTTGAAGAGGGAGCAGGAGAACCCTTAGTGCTTTTACATGGTTTGTTTGGAGCATTAAGTAATTTTCAAGACTTAGTAAATCATTTTAAGAAGACTCACAAGGTTATCATTCCCTTATTACCGCTTTATGATCTCAATATTTTGGATACTAGCGTTTCGGGGCTGGCTAAACATGTGCAAAAATTTATTGATGCTAAAGGCTTAAGAGACGTACATCTATTAGGCAATTCACTAGGAGGACATGTAGGATTGGTATATACACTTAAGCATCAACATCTCGTTAAAACGCTAACGCTTACCGGCAGCTCCGGTTTGTTTGAAAATGGTATGGGAGAAACCTATCCGAAACGTGGCGATTATGAATATATGCGGAAGAAAACTGAACTTACTTTTTATGACCCTAAAATAGCCACTAAAGAACTAGTAGATGAGGTGTATAGTATCGTAAACAACCGCTTAAAAGTTATTAAAATAATTTCTTTAGCCCGCTCTGCTATCAAACACAATCTAGGCAACGAACTGAAAGATATTAAAGTACCGGTATGCTTAATCTGGGGGAAAAATGATACCATTACCCCTCCGATGGTGGCTGAAGAATTCCATAGTTTATTATCCAACTCAGAACTACATTGGATAGATAGATGTGGTCATGCCCCTATGATGGAAGT
>CALMXV010000242.1 GCA_937871155.1 uncultured Taibaiella sp.
CATTCGGAGGTGCTTCATTGATACCAACCACCAAATCTCTGGACAGCATACTGTCACAATCAAAATTCCAAGGATTAGGTTGATGATAGAGCCATTGATTTTTTAATTTGAAACAGGTCATTTCATAAGTTAGTCCTACCACACCCATCCACCGGTAGAAAGGAAATTCCCAAAAATCATTAGTGTAACCCATGCCTTCTATAATTACCGTTTGTGCAGTAGGTAAACCTGTGGAAGAACCATAAGTACTTTTGATAAACCAACGGTAGCGCCAAGTACCATCCTGCCAATAGATACTGTCTACAAGATCAACCCAAGCTTTATGAGGCAATATCCTCTGATAAAAATGCCTGTGAGTGCTATCTGTAATAGTATCCCCAGCTTGAAGAGAAAAATCATATAACAAATATTCTTTGGGGATATAATTTGGTGGAACTCCTTTATCATACACGAACCAAATTTTTTTTGCAGCAGTATCCTGATGTAGCCAAATTGCGTCACGTGCAGGTTGATTTCCGGGTGGAGGAAGGGGCATTCCATTGTCAAACCATTTGCCATAGAGGCAAAAATATCTTCTTCCTAAAACTGTTGTATCTATTCCCTCAGTTCGGGAAACCATATATCTAAACTCATGAGGAGGATTACCGGGGATACCCTCTTGCCAATCTTCCCTTACTGTTATCCATACCGCGCTGTCCTCAGGTATGGGTATGTAAGTATGTTGCCCTTTAGAATTGAAAAACGCCTGTAAAAGGATGAAAAGAAAAAAGGATTGTTTCATAAAAAAATAGTTTTAATAAAGTTAAAATTAGTTTTTCACATTATCCAACAAACGGATATGTTGTTTTACTGTAAACCATACCTAAAGTATAACCCCATGAACGTTGGTATTGACTCTCCATTTTCACCAACAGGACGATATTATTATGGTCAAGAGGATTAACGGCTATGTATTTAATACCCAAAGAACCCGGTATAACCAAGTTGCTGCCATTGCTCGCAGAAGCATCTGTGATATTCTGCCAATTGGCACCGCCATTTGTTGATTTCCAAAGACCACCGGCATCCGCCCCTGCCAAAATATGGTTGGTATCATTGGGGCTAACCCATATACCATTAATTCTGCCGATAGATTCATAATTATTTGTCCCCCAAGTATTCTGAAAAGGTCCTATACAACTCCATTGTCCTGAAAACTTGCCAGTAGAAGGGCAACTGGAACCGGTTGTTTTCATGAAATTTTTCATAGCGGCATTCATGGGTTTTGTAATATCCTGACCGTATCCCACGTCCCTGCTCACTCTGGTACTCATGAAATACTGATGCCGTCTCAACATTTTTGCTTTTTTACCGGTATCGTTTGGGTCGGCAGCGAGTGCTTCCTGTATCTTAGTGGCTATGGTGTCGTAGAAACTTGGGGTAACCCAGTTATACTTGAACGCCGGCTGAGATTGTCCGTAGCCAACACTCATACAACTTATCAATACAGCAAGCAGGATAGCAGATATTTTCCTCATAATGTAAAATTTATATTGTTTACTGAATGATTATTTTTTGAATTGCCTTTTCATTTTTATCGTTCTTGTACTGAACGATATAGATGCCTTTCGACCAACTATGCACATCAATAGAAACGATACCCTTGCCTCGTTCTTCAACCAATCGTTTCCCTGTATTGTCCATTACCGCTACCGTATATTTTTCATTATGATTTAAAGGCTCTATATGGAGTCTGTCATTTGCAGGATTAGGATACGCATTGAATAAAGGTGATGCCGAGCTGCTTACTTCGCGAATCCCTGTAGATGAAGAACCAAGGATAGCTTGAAAGATGTCATCGCTTCCTCCTCGAAAAGGAAGTGATGAAAAAGCACCGCTGCTATTGGAATACTCCCCCAAAACCCAAACCTTTCCGCCCGGCAATGTGTGGATCACACGACCATGATCCTGCCCATGAATAAATGGTGAAATATATTTACTTCCTAATACCAAAGCACTCAAAAGCGTACCTAAACTATCAGCCTGAACAATAAAGGCATCCCGTTTGCCATAGTTTGTATCTACCTGCCCACCCGCAGTGTCAGATACTCCTGCCAGCCAGATAGAGCCGTCTGTGGCACGGCATATAGATGCCGCACCTTCGCCACCACCGCCGCCATAGCAATTTTCCCAAAGCAACTTACCGCTACTATCCACTTCCATCAGCCACATATTAGCCTTGAAGCCAATACCATGATGATTTTTAACATCCCCGTCTTTAGAAAATGTGGTGCCACCTATATATAAACCGTTTCTGCCATTGGGTATGGCTTGTGTAGCTTGGTCTGATTCTGAACCCCCTATACTCCTGTGCCAAAGCATATTCCCTATACTATCCATACGGGCTATGTACACGTCGCGTTTGCCGTTATTTCCTTTACTTCCTACACAGTCATAATCGGTAGAAGAAGATGAAGCCACCATATACCAGCCTCCGCCCTCGGCATCTACAAGGGAAACCGGAATGTCTTCATCAGAACCTCCATAAACCCTGCTCCACTGCTTTCTGCCCATGCTGTCCACCTTATAAAGCGTGAGGTCTCTTGTCATCCAACCGCCATAGTGCGTGGTAAAATTGCTGTCTGCCTGAAGGGAATGACCCAAAAAAATAAAACCTCCGTCTTTAGTAGGGTGAGGTTTGAATCCAATAATACCATGCTGTCGGTTCCATAATAAGTTTCCTGACCCATCATATTTGGTCATGTATAGACCTACATTTTTACGATAACCAAAAAGTATGCTGTCACCGTTAGGCATAAGCTGGATAATATACATGTATGCTGTATCCGTAACAGTATTAAGAACGCATCTAGTCCACTCCATAACCGAAGCATCTGCATTGTATTTGATAAAAAGAGTACGATTGCCGGTGCTAATATTGCACAATGAGTCCAAATAGGTATTGGTAGATGTCCAGATCCCGTAAGAAACAATAAACCCTCCATCGGGAGTGACCGATGCGACCGATGGAAATGTGTGAACTCTATCATCGTTTGCAGAGCCAATACCTATTAATGAGTGAATTGTTGGCTTGGGAGTCTGAGCTACAGCAAGCTGAAAAGAAACAAAAAAACAGCTAATAAGAACGAAAAATAGTTTCATAATATAGTATTTGTTATCTCAAAGTTAAAAATAGTTTTTCACATTACCCAACAAATGGATGTGTTGTTTTACTTTAAACCATACCTAAAGTATAACCCCATGAACGTTGGTATTGACTCTCCATTTTCACCAACAGGACGATATTATTATGGTCAAGAGGATTAACGGCTATGTATTTAATACCCAAAGAACCCGGTATAACCAAGTTGCTGCCATTGCTCGCAGAAGCATCTGTGATATTCTGCCAATTGGCACCGCCATTTGTTGATTTCCAAAGACCACCGGCATCCGCCCCTGCAAGAATATAATTTTCACTATAGGCCCAGATTCCGTTAATCCTGCCTATCGCTTCATAATTATTTGTCCCCCAAGTGTTCTGAAAAGGTTCTATACAACTCCATTGTCCTGAAAACTTGCCGTTGGGAATAAATACCTGAATTAGCAAGATATTGATTTAATAAATAAAAGCAAGGGAGACCGTTTATGACAGCCTCCCTTATACTAATAGAATTGATCTGTATTAATTCTGTTTTAGCTTACCAGAAATAGTTATAGCTGTTCCATTTGATTCTTTGGCTTCTACGTCTGGTATTTCAATAGTTACTTTACCTCCACTTACTGTTATTGTTGCAGAAGGATTTGAAGCATTGTCTTTCGTACCATAAGACTTACTTACGCCACCAATATTAGTAGCTGCTGTGATATACACTTCACCCGGTGCATCCGGATTGCCGGTAATCTTGTAAGTACCATTAGCTGTTGGTAGAACATTACCGTTGAAATAACAGGAGATAGAACCGGTATTAGTTCCATTGCTTCCGGCGGCTACTAATACGCCACCTGCACCTTGTACATTTATAGCGGTAAAGGTGTTGGCACCAATTTTAAATTGGTTGTTGGTAATTGGGTTCAATACATTATTGGTCTTGTTGCAAGAACTCAATACAGCAATTGCTGCCATACTCGTTAAAATAATTTTACGCATTTCAATAAAGGTTTTAATGAATAACAAATATACTGTTATGTCTTAAAATTCAAATTATCCTATTGATTATTTCCAGCCACCACCCAGTTGTTTATAAATAGCCACACTTGCGAGTAGCTGCTCTTTCTTAGTATCTACCAATTCCAAAGCGGCTTCTAAAGCATCTCTTTGGGTCATCAATACTTCAAAATAATCCACACGAGTCGCTTTAAACAAATCCGCCGAAACAGCAATAGAACGATTCAACGCTTCCACTTGCTTATCTTTTAAGGAGTAATTTTTTTGAAGATTATTGATATTCGCAATCTGGTTGCTTACTTCTAAATAAGCATTTAATAATGTTTGTTCATACTGAAGTAAAGTCTGTTTCTGACGAGCATTTGCCATTAGATATTCTGCTTTGATAGCATTTTTATTGATTAATGGAGCTACTAAATCACCGGCTAAATTTGCCAATATAGACTCTGGTAATTGGGCTAAGTATGCTGGATTAAACGCTTGTAACCCCAAAACTGCTGAGATACCTAATGATGGATAAAACTCGGCTCTTGCAACTTTCACATCTAGCTTTGCAGCTTTCAATTGAAGCTCTGCTTGCTTTATATCCGGACGATTTGCGAGCAACTGTGCCGGTGTTCCTACTAAAATACTATCAGTAGTTATTTGTAGAAATGCAGCTTTTGTTCTTGGAATCGGCTGCGGATATCGCCCCAACAAAAAATTAATCTTGTTTTCTTCTTCTACAATTTGTTGGCGAATTTCAAACTCTTTGCTCTGCGAACTATATACTTCTGCTTCAAATTTTTTAACGGCTAGTTCTGTTGCTCTTGCTGCTTCTTTTTGTACATACACGATATCCAACGCTTTTTTCTGAAGCGCTATGTTTTGTAAAACTATATCTAGTTGATTGTCGAGAGCGATTAACTCATAATACGAGCTGGCTACTTCTGCTATCAAACTTGTTTGTACAAAATGTTTCCCTTCTACTGTAGCCAGGTATCTATTTACAGCAGCTTTCTTTGCATTGCGTAATTTTTTCCAAATGTCCACTTCCCAATTTGATACT
>CALMXV010000243.1 GCA_937871155.1 uncultured Taibaiella sp.
TTCGCCCATCTGCACATGATAGGCTAAGAACACATCAAACTTAGTAAGCTTCAAATCGCCATCTCCCACTTTATCATTCCAAAACGCAAAGCCTGCACCTATCCAGTTAGTTTCATTTTGATTGCGCATCAATTGAAAATCGCCATAAAGAGAAACGGTGTTATAAGGCACCGGAATCGTTGCCCATTGCTTGCGATAATTGACTCCTACTCGATAATCATTATCAGGTGCTAAACCCGTATTGGCGGGATTGAGCAATAAAGGTGCATTGTAGTATTGCGAGAAATGCATTCCTTGAGCTACTACTTTACCGGTAAAGCATAACCACATCACCACACAAGAACTAAGGATTATATACAGTTGTTTAATTTTCATGAAGCGGTTATTTTAAGAGTGTCACATTGCCTTCTTTGCTGGCATTCGTACCATCATAAAAAGTTGCATAAAGGGTATAAGCATAGCTATCCATTTCTTGAGGCTTTCCTTTGAAAGTTCCATCCCAACCTTTGGTAAGGCTATTGGTTTCGAAGACTAATTGCCCCCATCTATTATAGAGTTTAAAGCTTACAGTTTCTACCGCTGCACCGTACACGAATAAGATATCGTTGGCGCCATCTCCATTGGGGCTAAATGCCGTTGGCACTCCGATAGCAGGTATCACTAGGGCATCTACACTTTTGCAAATGGTATCTGCACAACCTTGATCGTCTTTGGCTGTTAGACACACACGATATGTAAGTGTTTTCTTGTATTGATGTGTTGGGTCTTTATCATTACTTCCGGTACCATCACCAAAAGACCAATTATAAGAAGTTGCGTCTTTGGATCGATTGGTAAATACCGTAAGTTCATTGCCTACAGGCACTATGGGACTATGAATAAAATCAGCTTTCGGAAGTTTCTTAATCTTTATCGTCCAGGTTGCAGTATCAAATTTATTACAGCTATTCGGGTTGCCTGCTATAAGAGTGACAATATACGTGCCGGGCGCTAGATAGGTATGTACCGGAGAGGTGACGATAGAAGTTTGACCGTCCCCAAAGTTCCATGAATACGAAAGTCCGTTGGTAGAATGATTGGCAAACAAAGCTCCATTATTAAGGCAAACAGAATCCGGAGCTATAAAGGCTGCCTTCACTAAAATGGCATTAAAGCAAATGCGCTTAATGATGGTATCAGGAGTATTACAAGCGGTAGAATCACTCATGATAAGTCGCACATCATAACAACCACTATCCGGGAATTGATGTAGCGGAGGGTTCATTAAGTTGGATGTAGTGCCTTCACCAAAATCCCACTGAAATTTTGTGAAATTAGAAGCACCGGGTGTTGTACCTAATTGAGAGGTGTTTTGAAACGTAGCAGTAAATGGCTTACAAGTATCTATTTTATTAAAGCTGAAGTCTGCCTTGATTACATTGGCGGATACATAAAGTTGTTGGGTTACTGTATCGTTTTTCTTACAAGCTGCTGGATTAGTAGCTATCATCCGAACGGTATAAAGCCCTGGTGAGGTGTAGGTATGTGTGGTAGTTGCAGTAAAGCTATTGCCACCATCAC
>CALMXV010000244.1 GCA_937871155.1 uncultured Taibaiella sp.
GTATGCCCCGTTGATTGCTGTGTGCCAGATGAAGCCTATCGCGAAACCGTAGAAGAGCTTTTAGCTAAGAAAGATAAAATGCATTTCTAGTACACTACATAATGCTAAAACTGTCTTCATTTTTGTTTTAGTAGAATTACAACAATTATTTATTGGCTGTCTTAGAGGCAGCCTCTTTTTTTGGGTCATTATCATGTCCATCATCATCTTTTGGTATGACCTAAATCATAGCCGGCTTATTGCTTACTGAATAAATTTACAACAGTAATTATGGCAAGGTATAGGATTAGATTGTTGACGGTTGTCTTATTCACTTCATTGTTTATAGTATATAGTTTCATGCTTTATACTAGGGATATCCGAGAGGCATATCCTCCTAATGCTTTAGCTCAAGAGGGTAAAATGATTTGGCAACAGAAGAATTGTGTTTCTTGTCACCAATTGTACGGTCTTGGCGGACATTTAGGTCCTGATTTAACCAATGTATATCACAAACGCGAAACCCCCTATATCGAAGCATTTCTTAAAGGAGGCACGGTTGTCATGCCCAACTTCAACCTTTCTGATAGTGAGATTATAGCCTTGATTGCATTCTTTAAATATACCAATTCAACCGGGGTTGCAGACCCTCGTAGCTTTACTATTCATTTTGATGGAACCATTTCACAACAAGCGCCTACCAAATACTAAGGCATTTTTTACGATAGGCATTTTGTTTTTACTCAGTGCTTTACTCTTTGGCTTATTGGCAGGTATTCAATATATCCTTCCAGGGTGGGGTAGAGAGATTATTTCGTTTGAAAAGCTACGTCCCTTACATGTTTCATCTGCAGTGTTTTGGATACTAATGGCTGCTATGGGCGGCGTGTTATCCTATTTGAATGAGTACTACCAACTAACTTCTAAAAAAATTTCAATTCTTATTAAAATTCAGTTTTACCTTTTTACGAGTTCTTTTGTAGCTATCTTAATTTCTTACGTTTTCGGCATTTTTGGAGGAAGAGAATATTGGGAATTTCACCCACTGTTTTCTATCCCCATTTTAATAGGATGGATACTTTTTATAGTAAATTTCTTCACCTATTTCAAAACTCTTAAAAACCAACCTATCTATATATGGATGTGGTTGACAGGAGTTGTTTTTTTCTTGTTTACATATATAGAATCCAACCTATGGCTGATACCCGGCATAGGCAATCATTTAGTACAAGACATGACCATACAATGGAAGTCTTACGGTTCTATGGTGGGTTCTTGGAATATGCTCATTTATGGTAGCTCCATTTATTTGATGGATAAGATTTCTGGTAATCAAAAATATAGTCATTCCAACATGGCGTTTTTCTTGTACGGTCTTAGTTTGTTTAATTTGATGTTTAATTGGGGACATCATATTTATACGTTACCTACTGCATCTTATGTAAAGTACATTGCTTACATCGTAAGCATGACAGAGCTTTATATACTTGGTAGAATTATTTGGGGATGGAGAAAGTCACTTACGGAAGCACAGAAGTATTCGCATCTCCTAGCTTACAATTTTTTGTTTGCGGCAGATGCATGGGTCTTTGCCAATCTTGGACTAGCTATTGTCATGTCAGTACCGGCATTCAATATCTTTATGCATGGCACTCATATCATCGTTGGACATACTATGGGCACTACCATTGGAATAAATACTATGTTGCTCTTAGCTTTTGCTTATGATGTGTTGCTACCGTCTTCATCTCAAAGCCAGCCTATCTCATCACAGTTTCGTTTGGGTTATCGAATGACCAATTTTGGGCTGGCGATGTTTATTATGACACTAATAGTAGCCGGTATATTAAAAACCTATTGGCAGTTGAATGAGCCTGATATCGCCTATGGTGAAATTATGAGCCGGCTACGTGCGGTATTTGTAGTGTTTTATGCTTCAGGCTTAGCGGT
>CALMXV010000245.1 GCA_937871155.1 uncultured Taibaiella sp.
GAAAAGCCTTGTATCCCAAAGCTCAACAATTAACATCAATATCGAAGACCTAAATGCCGGCTATTACATACTATCTATAACAGATAAAAAAGGTACTCGTGAGAGCTATAGATTTATGAAGCAATAACGTATTTACTGCAACCTTCATTGCATAACCCAATTGAAAAAGAAATACCTTACTTCTTTCTAAAAAATACGCGTACCGGCGAACCTGTAAAATCAAATTTTTCACGCAGTTTGTTCTCTAGGAAATTGCGATAAGGGTCTTTGATAGCATCAGGATAATTTGCAAAAAAAGCAAAAGAAGGAACCGCTACAGGAAGTTGTGTTATGAACTTGATACTTACGTTGTGTCCACGGGTCATTGGTGGTGGATAACGTTGAATTTCAGGGAGCATAACGTCGTTCAGTTTTGAAGTTTGAATTTTCTTGTTTCGATTTTCATAGACTTCAATCCCTTTCTCCATAGCTTGGAAAATACGTTGTTTTTCTTTAGCTGAAATAAACAAAATAGGTACATCGGTAAAAGGTGCAATTCGCTGTTTGATTTCCCGTTCATAATCTCTAGCGGTATTGGTTTCCTTAGAAACGGTATCCCACTTATTCACAAGAAGTACAATTCCTTTCCCTTTACGAGCTGCCAAACTAAAGATATTGACATCTTGCATGGTTACGCCTTTTTCTGCATCGATGACTATAAAGCAAACATCTACATCATCCATAGCCCGCACTGCACGGATAACGGAGTAAAACTCTAAATCATCATGTACGTTTTTCTTTTTTCTTAACCCTGCAGTGTCTATTAAGACAACCTCTTTTCCGAATTGATTGTAATGTGTATGAATGGTATCTCGTGTAGTACCGGCAATGTCTGAAACAATAGTACGCTCTTCGCCTACTAATGCATTTAAAAGAGTTGATTTACCGGCATTCGGCTGACCAATGATGATAAATTTTGGTAAAGATGCTTGCTCTTTATCTGTTTCATTTTCTTCTTCGGTTGATTCCGGTATATGTTTGGCAACTTCATCCAGCAATTCACCAGTACCACTTCCCGACATGGAAGAAACGAAAAAAGTATTTTCAAAGCCAAACGAATAGAACTCGGTTGCATATAAGGCACGTTCTGAATTGTCCACTTTATTAACCACTAACAAGACTGGTTTGGTAGATTTTCTCAACAGTACTGCCATATCTTCATCCTGTCCGGTAGCTCCTGTAGTGGTATCTACCACAAAGATGACTAGGTTAGCCTCGTCCATTGCTATTCGCACCTGCTTTTTAATTTCTATTTCAAAAACATCGTCCGTCTTAGCTACAAATCCACCGGTATCAATAACATTAAAGCTTTTTCCATTCCAATCTGCTACTCCATATTGACGGTCTCGAGTAACACCGCTGATGTCATCTACAATAGCCTTCCGTTGCTCCAACATACGGTTGAAGAGCGTTGACTTGCCCACATTGGGTCTTCCTACAATGGCTACTGTAAATCCTGACATAAAACTTTAATTTGAAAAATGGCTGCAAAGATAATGGATTGAAGGCATAGAAGCCTTTCATAATTGTAAGTACTATCTTGAACAGCATTATCCATTGTTACTACTACCCTATTTATTTGAAAAGTAGTGTTACAAATCTTTATGAATTTTTCAACGCTTCATAATCATAGCCTGCACGCTCGAGTGCTCTAATGGCAGCACCTAAAACGAAATGCGCTTCATTGACAGGATGCAAAGGAACGGGTGTGGTGCTTTGGAGTTT
>CALMXV010000246.1 GCA_937871155.1 uncultured Taibaiella sp.
GTAGAAAACACAACATTGCTCAATCGCAATTCTACGCATGGAACAAAGAGTTTATGGAAGCTGGAAAGAAACGTCTCAACGGAGATGTTATCCGAGAAGCCACCAGTGATGAAGTCTCTAACTTGAGGAAAGAGAATACCCGTTTGAAGGAAATGGTTGCCGATTTGGTTCTACGCTATGACATCGTAAAAAAAAGCTTAGACATGCTGGATTAACTCATCAATATCGAAAATATATGAGATTATCAGCAGGTGAAAAGTACGAAATTATTCAAGCGGTCACCACAAGTGAGATTGGAGTAAAACGAACCTTAGAAAGCTTTGGGATTGCGAGAAGTACGTTTTACAAATGGTATCAAAAGTATTTAGAAAACGGCTACGAAGGCTTAGAAACGACCGAAAGAACCTCCAAAAGACAATGGAACAGCATACCTGAAGAACAAAAAGATTTGGTAGTAGAAATAGCATTGGAACATACTGAACTTTCCTCAAGAGAACTGGCACACAAAATTACCGATGAGCAAGGTGTTTTCATCTCAGAATCCAGTGTTTACAGGATTTTAAAGCAACGGGATTTAATCCCGGCTCCAAATCATTTTTTACTTTCAGCAGCAAATGAATTTAAAGACAAGACCGAATTCGTGCATCAAATGTGGCAAACTGATTTTACTTATTTCAAAGTTATCGGTTGGGGCTGGTACTATCTGAGCACCATTTTGGATGATTATAGTCGCTATATTATCCACTGGGAAATCTGCGATTCGATGAAAGCAGAAGACGTGAAAAGAACTGTGAATACGGCAATTGAAAAAGCAAAATTGAAGTCTAAAGCCAAACCAAAATTACTTTCAGACAATGGTTCTTGCTATGTGTCAAACGAACTCAAAGCCTATCTGAAAGATGATTTGAAGATGAAACAGGTTCACGGAAAGCCGATGCATCCGCAAACCCAAGGGAAAATAGAACGATACCACAGAACGATGAAAAACGTGGTTAAACTCAATCATTTTTATCATCCTGAAGAACTTGTGGAAGCTTTAGAAAAATTCGTAGAAAACTACAATAACAAGCGATATCACGAATCTTTGGAAAACCTTACGCCAGCTGATGTGTACTTCGGAAGATCTGAACAGATTTTGGAAAAAAGAAGACAAATAAAATCGGATTCTATCCGTAAAAGAAGACAATTGTATTTTCAACAAAAATTAATAAATTTATAACCTAAAATACTCCTTAAGGATTTATTCCAAAATGTCTAAGTTAGTTTGAAGACATACATTTTGGCGATAAATCAGAAGTCCAAATAATAGCATCCCCAAAATTAGAGAACCTATAATATAAGGTGAGTTGAACCATGCTTGTTGTTTCATAAAAACAAAGAAGTAGTTGAAACTCATAAATGAACTGGATAATAGTATGATTGACAACCAATCTATATGATATAACGGAAGCTTACGACAAAATCTTTGATTATGCTGAAATATCAATGAACAAGCAGCAATAAGCAACATGATGATAGCCATATAGTAGTATGGAGTTTCCCAACTATTATTAAAAACCATTTTTGCAAAATAATAGGACGATAATTGACCAAACCCTATTGATAGTGGATAAAATATAGCATAAAACTTCCCTCT
>CALMXV010000247.1 GCA_937871155.1 uncultured Taibaiella sp.
AAGCCAACTACCATCCATAGGTTTTTCATAATTATGTTTTTTCTGATTTGCCTAAAGATAGTTCAAGAAACAGTTTAAAGTAACCCTTCCTTGAAATGTAAACTCCTCTATAAACCATTTTTAAGAAGTTCTTAATTGCCTCTTCCATTACTATTCGATAACTTTAAAGAGTACAAAACTATTATCATGAATACTAAAACACCTCAAGCCGAAGCTTCGATTACGATTGCCGACAAAAGCTATGCTTATTGCTCCTTGAAAGCCTTGCCTAAAGAGCGTATAGAGCAACTTCCTTTTAGTATCCGTATTTTATTAGAAAATGTCTTGCGGAATTTTGATGGTTTCAGCATCACGGAAGAGCATGTAAATACGTTGCTGAATTGGACACCACAACCTGTAGATAAAGACATTCCCTTCATGCCGGCTCGTATCCTGATGCAAGATTTTACGGGTGTGCCTGCTGTAGTAGATATGGCTTCTTTGCGTGCGGAATATGTAAGACATGGCAAAGATGGCCAGAAAATAAATCCGGCTATTCCGGTGGATTTAGTTATTGACCACTCGGTTCAAGTAGATTATTACGGTACTGAATATGCTTATGACAAGAATGTAGCCCTAGAATATAACCGTAATGCGGAGCGTTATGAATTATTAAAATGGGCACAGAAAGGACTTAAAAATTTCACCGTTGTACCTCCCGGAATGGGTATCTGCCATCAGGTAAATTTGGAGTACCTCTGTAAAGGAGTCATCGCAAGAGAGGGTTGGCTATTCCCTGATACCTTGGTGGGCACTGATTCGCATACACCTATGGTGAATGGCATTGGTGTGATTGCTTGGGGAGTAGGAGGCATAGAAGCAGAAGCTGCGATGTTAGGACAACCTATATTTTTTACCTGCCCTGAAGTAGTAGGATTAAAGCTTAGCGGCACCTTACCAAGTGCCTGTACAGCTACCGACTTAGTATTATCTATTACCAGAGTATTGCGGGATAAGGGTGTCGTAGGAAAATTTGTAGAAGTATTT
>CALMXV010000248.1 GCA_937871155.1 uncultured Taibaiella sp.
ATACTTGGGATTTGTACATGAACGGTGTTTATATTTCCAACATTAATAAGGCACAACTTACTAACGACTCCACCATCAATGCCTTTATGTTTTATGGTGTCAGTGCTGCAGGCAATGTAGCAAGTATGTTTATCGACAATATCGTTTATACAAAAAATATTGCCAGCAATCCTTTACCGCTTCGCCTCAGCTTCTTTGATGCAATACCGGACAATAATAGCGTGCGTCTTTTCTGGAAAACAGAAGTAGAAGAGGGTATTAAATCCTATTTAGTAGAGCGCTCTTTGAATGGTAGTAGCTTTTCACAAATTGGAGCTATCAATAGCCTTAAAACTAATGGTAGCAGCTATACCTATACAGATGTGCAACCCGCTGCCACCAACTTCTATCGCCTTAAAATGGTAAAAGAAGATGGCAGTTTTGAGTATAGCCAAATTATAACTGCTAAAGTAGGCACGCCAACTACAGGAATCAAAATTTGGTACAACGAAAACAACATCCATTTTGATAAACACAATCAGCCAATCGTTGTAGTTTATGATATCACCGGTAAACGTATTCTTCATACTCAACTTTCCAACTCTGAGTATATCTTAAATGTAGGTTTGTTGAATCCAGGAGTGTATTATGTACGTGTACAAGATGGAAAAGAAACTACTTATTTGAAATTTGTGAAATAATTCATTCAACAATTATTGAAAAACTAAAACAGAGGTAGTAAAGCCTCTGTTTTTTTATGGAGTACTATTCTAAAAGTAACTGGAGTGAGACTTAGCTTAGAAATTTCACCACTACAAAAAAACCATTAATCCTGTTATCCCATAGCGTATCAAAAGCTTCTATGCTGAAGGGTTAGATACTACTGAAGGCTTCTGTGGATGTAATGGTCGTATCGTAATTTCATTGATGAGCATATTATCCGGAGATTCTAGAAGATGTATAATGGTATTGGCTACCTCATCGGGTTGCAACATGTTGCCATGTGCTTCAATGCCTGAGCTTTTAAAAAAATCTGTTTCTATAGAACCGGGACTAACACAAGTTACTTTGATATTATACTTACGTAGTTCAAGATACAAAGCCTCGCTAAAGCCCCGAACACCAAACTTAGCCGTACAATAAGCAGTCGATTCTTCACGACCTACCCATCCTAAAACAGAACCAATATTGATGATATGAGAAACCGTTATGTTTTGCTTCATTAATGCTACCACAGGTGCTGTTATATTATAAAGCCCAATCAAATTAGAATGTATCATTTGTTGCCAAGTACTACTCGGCATTTCATCTATTTTTCCAAAGCTGCCTACTCCTGCATTGTTGATAAGGATATTAGGCAGATGTCTTTCTCTTAATGAAGCTACCCATTTTGTAACAGCCATTTCATCTGTAAGGTCTAATGAAACTGGATGAAATCGCTCCCCTAATGATGTTTGTAGCTTTATGAGTTTATTTTCGTTTCGACCTATTCCATATACTATAGTTCCTTTATTTATTAATGCTTTTGATAGGGCTTCCCCCAATCCCTTACTGGCTCCGGTTACTATAGCAATACTATTTTTTAGGTTCATGATGATTTCAATTTGTTAGTACGATTTCAATATCCTTTTATTTTACTCAAACGCTCAATCACTAGTTTATAATTCTATTCAAAGGTACAATTAAGCCTTAATGTATTGGCTGCTAATAGTTTTAAGTGGTTCTAATTTCGGCATTCTATAATTTTCTAATTACCACCCGCTTGAAGTTCACCTTTGAATTTGTCCGTTTCAAGGAGTTGGCATCTTAACTCCCGTTCTATACTAGCCATCTTTGTCTTCGATTCATAAAGTAAATGCTCCTTGTAGTAACAACTATTTAAATCTTGAAAATATGGAAGTGTCAATTAGTAAAATAAGAACAGTATTCAAGCGATGGTATATCCTTTTTTTAGTAGGGGTGTTATCATTGGCTGTAGGAATAGCTATTTATAGTTTACCAGCTATTAGCTTGCCCTTTTTGCTACTAATGTGTAGTATGTTTTTAGTTGTTGTTGGTATTCGAGAGATTATTTATATCAG
>CALMXV010000249.1 GCA_937871155.1 uncultured Taibaiella sp.
CACTTTTGTATGGTCAGGAATCAGTTGTGCCAAATACTTTGCAAAGTTTAAAGAACGTTGGCGGGTAAGCTTTTTATATATCGGCAGGTTGGCTATAAACATGGTCAAATTTCAAAATGTGCGCAAATATAAGCCTTCACATTTTGATGGATTCAATATTCGTTTAATTTTACACAGTTCAATTTGAAAATCCATGTTACAAACATCGCTTTCTTCCCATCAGAAGAACTTCAAGTACCTTTTTATCATCCTCAGTATTCTTTTGATTATCATCATGCCGCTTATCAGCAAGGACTATGGTCAAAGTGGTGATGAATGGCTACAGATTGAATACGGACAGCACATCTACAATTATTTTTTTCACGGTGATACCCAAGCATTAGACTATACCAACAAGCCCCTGCAATACGAAAACATGCAGCTATATGGTGGTTTGTTTGATTTTTATACAGAACTTTTACATCGCGCCTTCCCTTCTATTCCCCTACTTTTTTTAAGACATTTTTTCAATGCGCTAATGGGTGCCGGGATGATGATATTAACCGGTTTAACTGCCTATCGCCTATCCGGCAAAAACTGGATAGTAGGTTTGATAGCCTTATTGTTTATCATTTTCTCTCCAAGAATTTTTGGGGAAAGCATGAACAACCCAAAAGATATTCCGTTTGCTTGTGGCTTTATTCTGGGTGTGTATAGTTGGCTGGCTATGTTGCAAGATTTTCCAAAACGTTTGGGACTTCAAGCACTTGGGCTGGCACTTGGCTTTGGAATCGCATTTGGTGTGCGCCCTGCTGGTGGCTTATTGATGGGGGCTTATTTTGTAGTGATGACAGGGCTTTATTATTTTATAGGAGAAGGCAAACAAAAATTTCAAGCATCCAATGGGTTATGGAAAAAATCGTTGATGGTTATTGTAGGCTGCTTTGTAGTAGGCTACCTCATTGGTCTATCGGCTTGGCCTTGGGGGTTACAGTCCCCTATTTCCAATCCTATTTCATCCTTAAAAGAAATGGCTAATCGTGGAGTAGTGATTCAAGTATTTTTTGAAGGAGTGATGCGACCGAACAATATGTTGCCTTGGTATTATGAGTTGAAATGGATAGCCATGTCCAACCCATTAATTGTTATATCCTGCATCCCTTTATTCATGCTATTATTCCTTCAAGCCAAAAAATCTTATGGAGGATTTGCTGTATTCTTCATAGTATTTGCGGCGTTCTTCCCACCGTTTTATATGATTTATAAAAAGTCTTCGGTGTATGATACATGGCGACACCTCTTCTTTATCTATCCTTTTATCGTAGTGATGGCAGCTATGGGCATCAACTTGATTGGCGATTTTATTAAAAATGAGAAGCTCAAATGGCTACCCTTGGGCATTGCTATTATTGGTTTACTCCCTACCATTATTTGGACTTTTAAAGTGCATCCCAATCAATATGTCTATTTCAATTCTTTGATAGGTGGTATCGAAGGAGCAAATGGCTATTATGATACCGACTACTACCAAAACAGTGCGCTACAAGATGCTAAATGGATTATTGCCCATGGTAAAAAACCAGAAGGAGCTAAAAAAATTATAGTGGCATCGAATATGCTGGGCTTCGACCGCTACTTTGCAAAAGACAGTAGCCGTATTTCCAACTATTATTTACGTTTTGAAGAGCGACATAAAAAAGATTGGGATTATTATGTTACATATTCTAGATTCATAACGCCTGAGGTTTTGCAAAATGAAAAATGGCCGCCGGCTAATGTGGCGTATGCCGTAAAGGTAGATGGGGTTACTATTTCAGCAGTTATAGAACGGAAGAGCAAAGCTTGCATTGCTGCAAACGATTCTTTACAAGCTAAAAATTATCCCGCAGCTATTCGCTTATATGATGAGTACCTTAAAACAGATGCTACCGATGAATACTTACTCATTAACTATGGCATTGCACAAGCTTCTATCGGCAATATAGATGCTGCTATTAATGCTATAAAACAAGCTACTCAAATCAATTCAGGGAATCCGGAGTTTTATAAATTACTGTCACAGTTATATAGTGTGAAAGGCGACCCAGCACAATCGCAGCAAGCCGCCAGCCAAGCCAATGCACTCATCATGCGCCAGCAAGAACTCATGACACCTATGGAAGAATAGTAGTAAAAATGCAAGCAATAAATTTTTAAAAAAATTGCACATAGCTTTTTATGTTTTGAGTTATTTTTGCGCCCAAAATAAATTTATAAAATACAATGGGTCGCATATTTGAAGTAAGAAAAGCCACTATGTTTGCTCGCTATGATCGTATGGCGAAACAGTTTAGCCGTATTGGTAAGGAAATAGCTATTGCTGTAAAAAAAGGAGGCGCTGACCCAACCACCAACCCA
>CALMXV010000250.1 GCA_937871155.1 uncultured Taibaiella sp.
CAGTTAAACTATTTTTACATCAATCAACTGTTGCACTTGGTGCTTGAATTCAGCACCACATACTACCTTTTAAGTATTTTATAACTTTATAGAGAATAAAAAAAATGATAGTATGAAAGAGCTGTTTATTTTATTGTTGGCTTGCTTATTTAGTAGTACTGCTGATGCACAATACTTGTATGGATTAGACCCCACATTTGGGAATAATGGAATCTATGAAGGTGACACGGGAGGGGTTTTCAAAATAGCGGTGCAACCTGATAAAAAAATAATTATTGTAGGACAGGATATAAAAAATTATGCGTATAATAATGTTATAAAAAGGTTTAAGGAAGATGGAGAATTCGATAGTAGTTTTTCAAACAGCGGTGTTTTTTTAGTAAATACAAATACATCTAGTTCTAATCAGAAAATAGTTAGCTCAATATATTTGCAGCAGGATGGAAAAATAATTTTAGGAGGATGGACAGCACTTGTAAACGGAAACAGTGATTTATATTTAATAAGACTAAAACCAAACGGTACATTTGATAGCAGTTTTGGAAACAATGGAGAATTCGTTAACGACTTAGGTTCGGATGAAGGTATAACCTCAATTGCAGTACAACCTGATAATAAAATACTTATCTGTGGAAATATTAGTAATAATTATATAGTTGTAATACGCTATCACCCCAATGGCACACTGGATAGCAGTTTCGGTAATAACGGCATAGTAGTACCAGACAGTACATGGGGTTTAGATTATCCCAATGCTAATGACATTGACCTGATGTCTGACGGACGAATCGTATTAGGCATTGACGGAAGAGTAAAAGCACTGAGCGCATATTGTTTCTCTGCTGTTCGCTTACTTCCCAATGGCAGCTTAGATACTTCATTCAATCACACCGGCTTAGCCTATTCTAGTGCCATCTCTGGCTGGTTAGTCTATTGCAAAGCCATGTCTCTACAACCTGATGGTAAAGTACTCTTGGCAGGATATGATGATAGCATGGCGATTATTAGATTTGATAGTACCGGACAACCAGACTCAATTTTTGGCAAGAATGGTGTGGTAAAACTGGACCCTGCCGGTAAAGTGGTAGATATGCTATTGCAGCCGGATGGAAGGATAGTAGTGGCAACCAATCCTGATGGTTTTCCGTACCCTGATTCTTGCTACACTATTTATCGCCTGCTACCCAACGGAAGTATAGACAGTAGTTTCGGTGTTAATGGAAAATTACTGACCCAACCTGCTACCAAGCCTACTATGATAGGTACTCTTGCATTACAACCTGATGGAAAATTGCTTGCAGGAGGAAGTTTTGTACAAAACTCTAAGCTACTACTGGTTCGTTACACACCGGATGCCACTGCATCGATAACGAACCTACCTACAGCAAATGATATTGTCCTTTACCCCAACCCTGCTACCAACTATATATATTTTGACCTACCTGACAATCAACGCATCCGGCAACTCTACATCTACTCATTAGACGGTAAACTGCACCGCACAAAATACGATGCCTACCTAAAACGATTCTCCATTGAAGACTTAGCAAATGGTGTGTATTATTTAAAACTAACTCTTGCTAACAATCAACAGATAATCAAGAAGCTACTCATTCAAAAAAATAATTAAACCCAAAAAGGTCATTAGGATTTTAGATTGTTGGTATTTGGAAGGTTTTATTGC
>CALMXV010000251.1 GCA_937871155.1 uncultured Taibaiella sp.
AGTAGCTGCTATGGGTTGCTGAAGCTCTAGAATGATATTATCAATTTCATGTTCATTGTCATTACAAGCTTTGGCAATCGTACGGTTTCCGTTGCAACAAAAATCAATACCATATTTTTTAAAAATAGTAGCTGATTTATAGTCTTTCGCTACAATCTCTCCAATGATGCTATCTTTAGTAATATTCATAACTGCTATATTATTCGTGTTCACTTATCTTATCAATGTGGTATTTCCAGCTTTTAGCTGAGTCGCTAGTTCATAAATAGAAGTGGTTTCCAACATTTGCTTTAAACGACTTCTAATAGCTACAAATTTTTCATGCATCGGACAAGGGTCTGCTTCATTGCAAGTATCAAGCCCTAAAGCACAACCATTATATACCGCATCACCATCTAAAGCAAAAACAATTTCACCAATCTTAATCTGCTTCATTCTTTCAATATTGATTTCAAAACCTCCGTTGGGTCCTTTATAAGAAGTTACAATATTTGATTTGGTTAAAGTGCCGAGAATTTTAGCAGTAAAAGCTTCCGGGGTGCCTGAGTTTTCAGCTACATCGCCAATCTTTACTCGCTCCTTTTTTAAGGATTGTGAAGCTATGTAAAGTACCGACTTAATACCGTATTCGCAGGCTTTTGAAAACATTCGTTTCTTGAATTGCGGTGCAAAGCTACAAATTTTATTTATTTATGACATTTTTGTCTGAAATATTTTTTGATAATTTCATGGTACCTCCCATTTGATTGTTTATTGGAAATTTTGCCCAATAAAGTCAAAACCGAGATGAGGTTAAAAATGTAAGAGGGAGGATATGTTGGTAGATACTTTGTCTTTGGAAAATAAATTTTTCTAAGACTAGAGATTCATTTGGACTTAGAGAAAATCTTAATCTCAATTTGGAGTAGAGGAAATATACATTTTATAAAAGAATCCAACTTACAAATAGAAGTGAAGTCAATAATCTACATAGGTTGATGTTGTAGCTATTCTATTTAACATAATATAAATTATAGAACAGAATTGTAGATTGTTTAAAGGAGGAGGTTGAATTATATTATTGTAATACATTCTTAATCAAATAAAGTATCTTCAAGAATGAAATCAATTCAGTTATGCTAAAGACTAAAGTAGATATTGTAGAAAATTGGTTGCCGCGATATACGGGACAAACTCTAGAAAATTTCGGGAAGTATATATTACTCTGCAATTTCAATAAATATGTATCTCTTTTTGCGGAACAATACAAAGTACCTATTGTGGGTGCTGATAAGCCCATGCCCAATGCTACCGCCAACGGAATTACCATTATCAATTTTGGTATGGGAAGCCCTTTAGCGGCAACTATTCTAGATTTATTGTCGGCAATTCAACCTAAAGCAGTATTGTTTTTAGGAAAATGTGGAGGTTTAAAAAAGAAAAATAAAATGGGTGATTTGATTTTACCAATTGCAGCCATTCGTGGTGAAGGAACTGGTAATGATTATTTTCCTCCAGAAGTACCGGCTCTACCGGCTTTTGCACTTCAAAAAGCAATTTCCACAACGATTAGAGAACATGCTAAAGACTATTGGACTGGAACCGTCTATACCACTAATAGAAGAGTTTGGGAGCATGATAATGAATTTAAAATCTATCTGAGAAAGATACGTGCTATGGCGATAGACATGGAAACCGCTACTATATTTATGGTTGGCTTTGCTAATAAAATTCCTACAGGTGCCTTATTACTTGTTTCAGATCAACCCATGATTCCTGAAGGGGTAAAAACAGCAGAAAATGATGTTGTTGTCACTCAAAATTATGTTTTACAACATTTAGATATCGGAATTGATTCTCTCAAGCAACTGATAGACAATAAACAAACAGTCAAGCATCTAAAGTTTTAATTGAAATAAAAACAATCGCCTCTTAAAATATAATTATGCTTAGCTATTGGGAACAAGAGAGCTTTCTAGCCTACGACCATATTATAATTGGTGCTGGTATTGTTGGTTTATCAGTATCCATAGAATTCGCTCTGCGCTACCCTAATCAAAAAATACTCATACTCGAACGAGGATGGTTGCCTAGCGGTGCAAGTACCCGAAATGCCGGCTTTGCATGTATGGGAAGTGCTAGTGAACTGTTAGAGGATTTAAATCTGATGTCTGAAACTGCTGTTTTCTCCTTATTTGAAAAACGTAAAAAGGGATTAGAAAAACTTCGTAGCCGACTTGGAGATGCAACAATTGGCTTTCGTCAACAAGGAAGCTATGAATTGATAAAACAAGAAGATTTATCAATCATTGACCAACTAGATTATTTGAATCAACTTCTCTTTCCTATTGCTAATAAAAAAGCATTTATTCCTAGTAATAAAAAATTAACTGAATTTGGATTTAGCAGCGAAATAGCCCAAGGACTTATTGAAAATACCTGCGAAGGCGAACTACATATAGGTAAAATGATGAAAGCCTTATGGAGTTGTGCTCTTGAGCATCATGTAGAAATCAAAACGGGTGTAGAAGTAGCAAGATATGAAGAAGATTCACATCATATTGCTGTTATAATAAATGACCCAATTAGAAACGAAGAAATAGCTCTGAAAGCCAGCTCCGTATGTATCTGTACAAATGGATTTACGAAAAATTTAGTAGCCGAAGAACCGGTTGTTCCGGGTCGTGGACAAGTCATGATTACAGACCCGATACCAAGCTTACCATTCAAAGGCATTTTCCATTTTGATAAAGGTTATTATTATTTCAGAGAAATAGATGGAAGAGTATTGCTAGGAGGTGGAAGAAACTTAGATGTTGATGGTGAAACGACAACGGATTTATCCTTACATCAACCGATTCAACAGCATTTAGAAAATCTTTTAAGAACCTACATTTTACCCAATCATCAATTTAACATTGCTCAACGCTGGAGCGGTATCATGGCTTTTGGTAGCGATAAACTACCCATCGTTAAAGCGCTATCACCAAGAGTCTTTGGAGCATTTAAAATGGGAGGAATGGGTGTAGCTTTAGGCTCGTTGGTTGCAGAGGAGTTGGCATCGCTTCACCAAAACTATTCTTAATGCAGCGCCAATTCTTTTGCATTCTGAATTGCAGTATTGCTAGGCTTTTCGCCGTCTATCATTTGTGCAATCGCATAGATATGTTCTTCCGGATTTAATAATTTCATCTTAGCCATGATACTTTGATTTTGCTCTTCTTTATACACAAAGAAATGTGCATCTGATTTAGCTGCTACTTGTGGCTGATGGGTGATACAAATTACTTGATGATACTGCGCTAAGTCTTTTAATAATATGCCCACTTGTTTTGCTGCTTCTCCTGAAATGCCTGTATCTACTTCATCAAAAATAAGTGTAGGCATTTGCATGGCTTGTGCTGTAAGTGATTTTATACAAAGCATAATTCTACTCATTTCCCCTCCGGAAGCCGCTTTGTGCACCGGTGAAAACACTTGGCTTTTATTGGCATCTAGTAAAAACTCTAATTGATCCATTCCGTGTAGTTCCGGATTGCTTATTGATTGAAGGGCAATTTTAAATTGAGCATTCGGCATACCAACTAGTTTTAATAACTCATTAATTTTGGAATCAATTCCTGGTATTGCTTTTTGCCTAGCTTCTGATAAGCTATTGGCTAATTGTACCACTTCATCATAACATAATTTCAATTCCTTTTCCCAGGTTTGAATATCTTCTGACAAATGGTGTGATTGTAACAACTCATTAGAAAGCTCGTCTTGAATATCAAGTATCGCTTGCGTTGTAGTTACTCCATGCTTTTTAAATAACTTATAACCTAAATCGAGCCGTTCTTGAAGCTGCTCCAGCATTTCCGGTTCTATACTGATTTTGCTTTCAATATCTTTCAGTTCATAAGAAACATCTTTTAGTTCTTCATAGATAGTTAATAAGCGTTTCAGTTGTGGTGTGATCTCCGGCAATACGGTTTCGATACTTTGAAGTTGTTGACTAATTTTTTTTAGCTCATTAATCATAGGCTGCTCCCCTTCTTCTAAAGTATATTTTGCAGCAGATAAAATGGATAAAATTTGTGCTGCATTGGCTAGTTTTTTTAATTGTGTTTCTGTGGATTCAATTTCTTCTTTTTTAAAAGCAGCATGCTCTAATTCCACTAATAAATACTGTTTATAGTCGGCTTCTTGTTGTAACTTTTCTTGCTGTGCTTGGGCGTCTTCTAATTTTCTTTTAAGTGTTTTATAATTTTTATAAGCTGTCCGATAGTTTTTTAATAAGACATGATTAGCGGCTATGGCATCTACTACATCCAATTGAAAATGATCATCTCTAAGAGCTAAGTGCCCGAATTGTTGATGCAAGTCCACTAAGTCGTTGGTCAACTTTTGAAGTACAGCTAAGGTAACAGGTGTATCGTTGATGAACGCTCTTGACTTCCCATTTGTAGTGATCTCTCTTCGAATGATGCAAATTGGTTCTTGATCTAAAGATTCATCTAATAATAGTTGTTGAAAATTATCATTGTTTTTTACATCAAAATGTGCTTCAATAATGCATTTGTGTTCAGGTTTTCGAAAAGATTGAACATCTGCTCTTGCGCCAAGAATAAGATTTAATGCGCCAAGTATAATGCTCTTACCAGCTCCGGTTTCACCAGTGATAATATTCAAATTTGCTTCAGGAGTAAAGCAAAGGCTTTCTATAATAATGTAATTCTGAATGGATAGTTGTAGCAACATTAGGTCAAAGATACTAGCCAATACACTAAAAATTGTTTTCTTCGCCTTACCTTTATTCAGTAATTTTTTAGTTGGCATCATGAAAAAAGAAGCGATTTCAGTTTTTGATATTTTTAAGATAGGCGTAGGCCCTAGTAGCTCTCATACTTTAGGTCCTTGGCGTGCGGCGCTTCGTTTTAATGACACTGTAGCTCAGAAAGGGAAAGAAGAAGTAGCTCATGTAAAAGCATTACTTTACGGTTCGCTTGCTAAAACCGGTAAAGGACACGGAACGGATATTGCCGTCATACTTGGCTTATGTGGCGAAGACCCTGTTACCTTTGATGTCAACGCTATTACCTCCACTATTGAGCAAATAACCACTACCAAACAAATGAACTATGCCGGAGTTGTCAATATTCCTTTTGACCCGGCAGAAGATGTTGCGTTTTTGATGCAGGAGTCGCTCCCCTACCACCCTAATGCCGTTACTTTCTTATGTACTTTTAAAGATGGGACGCAAATAGCAGAAACCTTCTATTCCATCGGTGGCGGATTTGTAGTAAAAGAAGGAGAAGATAATGATGCCAATGCTGTGATGGAACTCCCCTTCCCTATTGAAAAAGCTGACGACTTATTGCATTGGTGTCGTAAAACAGGCTTATCAATCTCTGAGGTGGTGATGGAAAACGAATTTGCTTGGATGAAGGAAGAAGAGGTGAAAGCTGGTGTTCTAAAACTTTGGACGGTGATGCGCGATTGTATTTTTAATGGCATACATAAGAAAGGTATTTTACCCGGAGGGCTCAATGTAACTCGAAGAGCGCCGATGCTCAATGAAAAACTTTTGAAAGGAAGAACCTATAACAACTATGATGAGTGGGTACAAACGATTCGTCAAGGGGGATCAGGTTTTCAATACACCTTGGATTGGGTCAGTTGCTTTGCCTTAGCGGTCAATGAAGAGAATGCCTCTTTTAGCCGCGTAGTTACAGCACCTACAAACGGTGCCGCCGGAGTAATACCTGCCGTACTACAGTATTTTATTACTTTCTGTGATGGATATCAAGAAGAAAAAATTATACAATTTTTGATGACCGCGTCAGAAATAGGTAGCATCTTTAAAAAAGGAGCAACACTCTCTGCTGCTATGGGTGGCTGCCAAGCGGAAATCG
>CALMXV010000252.1 GCA_937871155.1 uncultured Taibaiella sp.
CATTGGGGTGTTGTTGATGTTTGTAGGGATTGGCACCCAAAATAAATCCACAATGGTATCCGTCTCCATTGCGTTGATGACGATACTTTTTGGAGTAACCATTTGGGAGGTCACACAAAGTACCCATCAAGGAATTGTATTGCCACCAAAATTTTATTTTAATAATCTTTTACGGTTTGATGGCTTTTCGGTTTGGTTTAATTTATTAATGACTGGCTGCACACTATTATACATGCTGTTGTTAGGCAAAGAGATTAAAAAAGTTGGACTTCATGTAGCAGAGTATTTTGCATTGATCAGTTTTATACTTGTAGGTATCTTCCTTTTGTCCAGCTACAATCATATGTTGATGTTGTTCTTGGGCATTGAGATTTTATCGATACCTCAATACATCCTTGCAGGTAGCGACAAGAGAAGTCTTAAAAGTAGTGAAGCCTCGCTTAAATATTTTATCATGGGTGCCTTTACTACAGGCATTTTACTAATGGGCATCACGTTGATATATGGCTCTACTGGTACGTTCTATGTAGGTGATTATGCCCAGCTCGGAAGAGGTGGTGTAAACCCTATGGTAGTAGCAGGCATTGTGCTGATGATAGTAGCTTTAGGATTTAAAGTATCCGCAGCACCGATGCACATGTGGACACCGGATGTATATGATGGTGCTCCAACCCCTTTTACTGCATATATGATGACAGTGGTTAAAGCCGGTGCTTTTATTGGTTTCCTACGTTTGTTTCAATCTTCATTCGGACAAATAAATGAGCATTGGATGTTGCTCTTAGCTGTTATAACTGCTGCCACACTTTTCATTGGCAACATCACTGCTGTTTTCCAGCAAAGCGTAAAACGCATGTTGGCTTATTCCTCTATTGCACAAGCCGGCTTTATGTTATTTGCTGTTTTATCTTCTAATACCTTAGCATGGCAAAGTATCATCATTTATGCCTTGGCTTATACCATTGCTACTATAGGAATCTTCTCCATTTTAGTAAAAATGAAAGATTATACCTACGATGGCTTTAATGGGCTAGCTAAGAAAGAACCAATTGCTGCATTGTTTACTACGCTATTCTTGCTTTCTCTTACAGGCATACCCCTTACTGGCGGCTTCATGGCTAAGTATATGGTACTATTGGGTGTGATGAAAGATGGCAACTTAATGTGGTTAGTAATCTTTGGCTTATTAATGGCAGCTGTTAGTGCGTATTATTATTTCAAAGTAATCATTGCTATGTATTTCAAAACCGGTGATGCAGAAATGAATTCTGAATTTACCACAAGCGACAAATTTTTATTGGCTATTACTAGTGCGTTATTGCTATTATTAGGTATTGCACCAGGTTTGTTCATTCGCTTTTAATTCTTCTGCTATGGCTACAGCTTTAGTAGCTTTAGAATACTATTGTAAACTGTAAGTCTGTCTTGCAAAATCTAACGCTAAGCCTTGCAGTTTTTTTATAGTTGTGACTCAGCTTGGAAAGCAACTACATTAAAATGTGCATTTATAAAAACGGGATACTTTACACTTAACTCCCAATTTCGAATTTTCAAATTTTCGAAACCCCTTTGTATCTTTCCGGTCTAATAAATAACGAATGAATTTACTTCAAAACGTTTCACTTAAACCATATAATACGTTTGGCATGGACGTTACTGCCGAGTATTTTACCACCGTAACTGATGTAACACAACTACCCGAAATATCCCATGATTCTTTAGACTCTTTAAAAAAATGGATAATCGGTGGAGGTAGTAATATCCTACTTACTAAACCCGTAAATGGATTGGTCATTAAAAACGAAATTAAAGGCATTTCTATTGTAGAAGAAAATAGAGATCATGTATGGATAGAAGTAGGGGCAGGCGTAGTATGGCATGACTTAGTACTACACACCATCAATAAAGGATGGGGTGGACTTGAAAATTTATCATTAATACCGGGATGTGTAGGGGCTTCGCCTATTCAAAACATTGGTGCATATGGTGTAGAGATAAAAGATGTATTGGATGAAGTGACAGCATGGCGGTGGGATGAAAAGAAATTTATGGTGTTAAAAAATGAGCATTGTAAATTTAAGTATCGGGATAGTGTTTTTAAAAGTGGTAAGCACAAAGATGTATCCATTATTACTTCGGTTACCTACAAACTCAATAAAAAACCAAAACTGAATACAGAATACGGCGCCATACAACAACAGCTTGAAAAAATGGGTGTAGAAAACCCGTCTATCAAGTCTATTTCTGATGCAGTAATAGCAATACGTAGTAGTAAGCTCCCCAACCCTAAGATCTTAGGCAATGCTGGAAGCTTCTTTAAAAATCCTGTAATCTCCCAAGAACAATACGCAATCTTAAAAACAAACTATCCTTCAATAGCAGCCTATAACACCAATGCAGAACAAGTAAAAATTGCTGCAGGATGGTTGATAGAACATGCAGGATGGAAAGGATTTAAAAAAGGGCTAGTAGGCATCCACGACCAACAAGCTCTTGTGCTTGTGAATTATGGTGATGCCAATGGTAAAGCGATTTATGATTTATCTACTGAAATCATTCTTTCTATAAATGAGAAGTTCAATATAGAACTAGAGCGCGAAGTTCAAATATGGTAATCCTATTTTCCTATAAATAAAGCAACCTATGCAAGCTTATTCACAGTCTTTAGAACGGTTAAAAACCATCATGAATGATTTGCGTGAAAACTGCCCTTGGGATAAAAAGCAAACCATACAAACCTTGCGCCCACAAACGGTAGAAGAGCTGTATGAACTAGCTGATGCCATCACTGATGAAGACTGGAAAGGCATCAAAGAAGAGCTGGGTGATTTGCTGCTGCATATTGTTTTCTATTGTAAAATAGGAGAAGAGCAAGGAAGATTTTCATTGGGTGAAGTCATAGAAGGAATTGGTAACAAACTAGTATCAAGACATCCTCATGTATATGACCAACTATCGGTAAAGGATGACACTGAAGTAAAACAGAATTGGGAAAAGCTAAAATTAAAAGAAGGAAAAAAATCTATCTTAAGTGGCTTACCCAAAACACTACCGTCAATGGTAAAAGCACTACGACTTCAAGAGAAAACCAAACAAGTCGGCTTTGAATGGGAAAACACGGCACAAGTAAAAGAAAAAGTAGAAGAGGAATTGAAGGAGCTACAAGAAGCTGTCGATTTAAAAAATCAAGATAAGATAGAAGACGAATTTGGGGATGTATTATTTGCCTTGGTAAACTATGCACGGTTTTTACAAGTAGATCCGGAAAATGCATTAGAGCGTACCAACAAAAAATTTATTAGGCGATTTCAACAGATAGAAACTAGAGCCGCCGCTATGGGCAAGCCCCTTGAGACGATGAACTTACAAGAGATGGATGCACTTTGGAATGAAATTAAACAAGATGAAGTGAAGCCCAACTCCTAACTTTAAATGGTATTTACTTAGATGCTTTTTAATGGACTCAGACATAAACTTCTCTTCAAATTTCCTCAACCTTCAATTTAAAAACAGCCACA
>CALMXV010000253.1 GCA_937871155.1 uncultured Taibaiella sp.
CCAGCTCTCCAGTACGTATCCCAAGAGACAAAGACAGTCTTCAGCATATACAAATTAAAGGACTTTATCCATGTGCTGAAGGCGCTGGATATGCAGGAGGTATTGTGAGTGCTGCTATTGATGGGGTAAGATGTGTGGAAGCAATGGTGACAAAACAATAACGACTATCATTACTGATAGCCGCTACTGCACACACAAATAAAAGATTTTAGCAACAGTATATTTCTTATAAAGTTATTAGGCTCCACTAGAAGTGGCTCTTTTCTTTTCGTCTTCTGCACCACCTCTATGATTTCTACTTGGAGGCACTGTACGTTTCCCAAAGCGATAGGTAAAAGAGATGGTAGCTACTCTAGTTTCACGCTGTGCAATAAAATATTCTGTATAGCCTATATATCTTGAAGACGCACTAGGATATCCGCTCCAAAAAATATCTTGGAAATTAAATTTCAGTGTTGCTCTTTTATCCAAGAATAGCTTTTAATACCAAAATTCAGCATCCAATTGGGGTTCACATTCATATACCCATACACTTGTCTCGCTTGATAGTAGCCGCCCAGTTCTGCTGAAAAACCTTTTGGTAACAAAAATGAATTGGTTGTGCTAAAGTCAAAAGTAGGGCCGCCATTATTGAGAGGTGTGTTTGCAATGTTGCCTTGGTATTTGGCATAATATATATTGAAGTTGGTAACATTATTCCACCATTTAGCAATAGTAAATGGATATGCTCCACTGATGCCAATGAATATCATTTGATCTAAATTTTTATCAGTTTGAACAGTCACTGAATCTTCTGTTTCCGAAGGCTGGATCACTTGGGTGATAATGCCTTTATTAATACCATAAGTAAAGCTTGATACAAATTTTTGTTTGAAAGTATGTGAAAGTTCTACGGAGTAAAATGAAGCAGGTTGTAGCCTCGCATATCCTTCTTTGTAAGTGGTTTTATCTACAAAAAACTTGAATGGATTTAGCTGTTGATAAGTTGGGCGTTCTATTCTTCTACTAAAAGCAATACCTATATCGTGTAAGCTACTCAAATGATATTGCCATGCTAAGGAAGGAAACAGTTGTGTATAGCTAAAGTTTGTATCAAATTTTTGAATCGATGCCGTCTGTTGGAAATTGATATTCGTATTTTCTAATCGAAGTCCTAATTGGCTACTCCATTTATTCCCATCTTTATTCAGGTTTATATAAGCTGCATTGATATTTTCATAGTAAATAAAATGATTAGTACGTGATGAATCTACTATAAAATCTCCAGTTGTCTTTACATGAAATATTGATTCATTATCCGCAGTAACAAAGCTTGTCTTTACACCCATATCATACTTCAAATTGTTTCTTAATTGAGTTGTATAATCAGCTTTGAAAGAACGAATTTGCGTAAGTCCATTTAAATTACTTTTCAAAAAGTAGTCTGGCTGCGACTGATTAGGATTAATGTATTGATATGTGGTTATAAAATTTTGATTGTTCTGGTTTCCAAACCTTGCATAGTCAATATCAAATGAAAGTTCCTTTCCTGTGCTATCAAAAGAATAACGCAAATATGTATTAGCAGCTAGGTTATAAACAAAGTTTTTATGATTACCGGAGGTATTAAAGTGATACAGTAACTCCTCATTAGGACCATATGCTTGAGACTTGTTATCAGTAGTTGGCTGGTATGAATTAGATATATAACTCAAAGAAGCCCCTAATGTTGTTTTAGCCGAAGCACGATAATCCGCTCCAAATGACGCTATATGATTCTTAAAATCAAAAAGTGCGTTATTCTCTTGGTCGTACCTATACAATTGCTGATCAAAATTGAGGCGACTGGTATCTAAAAATTTCCTATTTAGCATCAGATGATTAAACCAATACTTATTCGAATAAGTGTAATTAGCATATACATTAAATTTCTTGTGCCGGTGATTTAAGGTTCCTCCAAAGCCATATTTTGAATAAACCCCTTGACCATAGTTGGCATTCAATGTTCCATTCCATCCAATACGTTGGTCTTTTTTAGTTTTAATATTAATAATACCACCGGTGCCTGCAGCATCATATCGTGCACTTGGGCTTGAAATAAGTTCAATCTTATCTACTGAGTTTGCCGGCATACTTCTAAGTAAATTTGCGAGGTCGCTACCGACCATTGACGTGGGCTTTCCATCTATCCAAATTGCAATTCCTGGCTTGCCTTTTAAGGAGATATTTTCATTTTGATCTACTCGTACGCCTGGAGATTTTTGCAACACATCCATCACAGATAAGCCGGCGTTTACAATACTGTTTTCTACATTCACTACTATTTTATCAGCTTTCACTTCAATAAAAGGCTTTTGTACCCTTACCGATACTTCTTTAAGTTCATTACTTTTTTCTTTTAGTTCTATAGAAGGCAATAGGATATTTTCAATAACATTTATATCCTTAAGTTGATACGTTTCAAATCCGCTCAACATCACTTTAAGATGATAAGTACCGGCAACTATATCTGACATATTGAATGTTCCATCTTGAAGTGAATATTGTGCTGTAAAAAGAGTATTACTATCTTTCAATAAAATAACATTAGCACTTACAAGCGGGTTCTTTGCTTTGTCCACTATTATACCGCTTATCGTGAAACTATTTTGTGCGTCTGAAAGTACACTTGATAATAGTAAAGTCAATAATAAAATAGGCTTCATAATTACAATAATTTATAGTCCAAAAATATTTTTGACTTTTGTTAAATCCTTCACCCACAGCGGGTGAAAAAGGATTTTAAGCATCACTCAGAAGGGGGGAATTTTTGCATTCTGAGACCTGATATCTCCAATAATTATGATGAAAATAAATGGATTTGATGTTAAAGAATTAATTTCAAATCATGAGGAGAATATACCATGATTATAAAAAGAAACCTAGTTATAAATGGTTATTTCTTTTAGTGCTTTTATGCATCGCTCAATATGGAAATGCACAGAGATATCCATTTTATAACCTTAATGTTGAGAATGGATTAATTCAATCTCAATCAAGGTCATTAGCACAGGATAAATTTGGTCATTTATGGATTGGTACACTTGGCGGGATATCTCGATATGATGGAATGGACTTTGTCAACTATAGTGTTAGACATGGAATTTTGGATAATGAAGTAAAGGCAATTACAACCGATTCTAAAGGCAATGTTTGGATAGGACACAGAAAAGGATTGTCTTTATTTAATGGTGAAAAATTTAAACACTTCAAGTTGGGGTTAACAGATCAAAATAATGATGACAATGTAGAACAACTTTTGATTGACAAAAACAATACAGTTTGGTGCATTTCAAATAATAAGCTGTTTGAAATAAAAAATAATCGCGTTAATGACATTAAACTCCCTAAAAAAATTAGCACAATATTTTATGATAGCAGTGGACTGTGGATAGCAGATGAAACAGGAAAATTGTACCATAAAAAACAACAAGGTTGGGATAGCATCCAATTGAATTTTGGAATTCATACCCATCCAATAACTATCACTAAAATCTTACAAAATCGAAAAGGAAAACTACTGATAGCCACAACTCATGGACTTTTTGTATTAAAAGACAATACAGCAACTCCTTTTATTGTAAAAGGTATTCCTCTTGATAAGTTACCCCCCATTTTAGCTTTA
>CALMXV010000254.1 GCA_937871155.1 uncultured Taibaiella sp.
AGTACATGACTATGCTGATTTATTAGGCGCTGCTATCGCCTCTGCCGGCAACGACCATCGACTAAGAGCTCATGAAGCACCACCAGCTATTATCTCTACTTATCTTGGCACCTACTTAAGCAATGTATTGGATGAAATCGAAGAGCGTGTAAAAGGTAAGTTTAATGAACAAGACGAAGTCATTTTAAAACTAGATATCCATAAGCAGATTCCTGAGTTGATGATGGATAACACGGATCGTAATAGAACTTCACCCTTTGCCTTTACTGGAAATAAGTTTGAGTTTCGTGCAGTAGGTTCATCCGCCAACTGTGCTTCACCAATGACCGTACTGAATACCATAGTTGCAGATACTTTAAAGAAATTTAAAAAAGAAGTCGATGCTTTAATTGAGAAAGGGGAGAAGAAAGAAATTGCTATCATGCATGTGTTGAGAGATTACATCGCTTCTTCTAAAAATATCCGTTTTGAAGGAGATAACTATAGTGAAGCATGGGTGAAAGAAGCCGCTAGAAGAGGTTTAAGCAATTTTAAAAATACTCCTGAAGCATTAAGGTCTATAACTACAGAGTCTGCTAAGGATTTATTCTTAAGAAACAATATCTACTCTCCTCGTGAATTGGAAGCTCGTTATGAAATTGTGTTGGAAGATTATGTAAAGAAAGTACAAATTGAAGCTAGAACTTTAGGTTCTCTTGTAACGAATCATATACTTCCGGCAGCAGTAGTATATCAAAACACATTAATTGAAAATGTGAAGAACTTAAAGGCTATAGGGTTGGAAGAAGAAACGTATAGAGCACAACTTAACTTGGTACGAGTGTTAAGTCGTCATATACAAGAAATCAATGACAATGTAGAGGCAATGATAGCTGCGCGTAAAGTAGCCAACAAAGAAGAAGATATGGTAAAACGTGCTGAAATGTACTGCGGGAATGTAAAAACCTTCTTTGATAAAGTACGTTATCATACCGATAAACTAGAGCTATTGGTGGACGATAAATTGTGGCCGCTACCTAAATACAGAGAATTATTGTTCCTAAAATAAAAGAATTTGAAGAGCAATATAACGGTAAAGCGTTTCTACAAACCAACAAGTGACCATTAAACATCAGGCTGTCGAAAACCATCGGCAGCTTGAATTTTTTTACGGTATGCGTTTAAAGAAAACAAAGCCGTTTTTCTCACCAAGCAGTTTTAATTCTTTTGAATGTTTGTAGGGTTCTGCAGCAGTTATCTTGCAAATAAAATAAGTTGGCTTATCTACATCACCTTTTAATAGCCAAGATTCATCTCTTCGTTTTGGATTGTTTTGTGGTTGAGTTTCTGCATAGAAGTAGTGGGCATAACTCTTGTAGCCCAATACATGGATATAGACATCTTTCCCAACAAAACCTTTGAAATAGCGAATTGCTGCCCGTTGAGAATAGGCTTCTATTTTAGGTGTGAAATGCAAAACAGTAACTTGTAGTATGATGATGGTGCTAATAAGCAATAGGCGCATTGCATGAATAAAATTCTTTCGCATCCATATCAATGATACTACGATGATGATAAGATAAGCAAAGCCCCATAAGGACTCTTCCCATCCCCAAGAAACTTGAGCAGATAAATTAGCTACTGCAAATGGGTCTTGGATAAAGGGAATCAACGATGTTTTATAAATGCCTACTAGTGGCAAGAAAGCAATTAGCAATGCTAATATAGAACCAATGATTACCAAGCCTACTTTTACTCTTGTTTTAAGTGTTTCCTCTGCTTCGGCAATAGCTGCAGTTTTCAATGCTGCTAAGTAAGTAAGCGGGAAATAACATAAAGAAGAGTAGTGAACAATTTTTGTTTTAACAATAGAAAAAAGTAGTAGAGTCACCCAAAACAGTAGCCACATCCATCGTGTAAAATCCTTAGAAGATTCCGCTTCGTTGGTTCGTTTTTTGGAATATTGAAAAAGAAATAATGAGGCAGGAAAACATCCAATAAGCAGCACGATGAAGTGGTAATAGAACGGTTGCCCATGACCGGCATCACCTGTGGTAAACAACCGAATTTGATAGCGAATAAACTCAATCATAAACCAGCTTCCATAATGCCATCCATACTGAATGACACAAGCTAAAAACCATAACCCAAAAGGTAATGCCGCCATAAATGTAATGATGATAAAATAGCGGATAGGGTAGCCCCAAAATCCTTTGTTGAGTATTGCATAAGAACCCAAAGCCAAAAGGGCTATTAGTATAGCTACAGGGCCTTTGGTGAGTACGGCTAAGCCTAAAAACAAGCCGGTAAGCAGGGCATGGTTAAAAGGATTTTTGCCATGTCTTATTAAATGCATTTGAAAGAATGCAAGGAATATAAAGAAGTTGAAAGTAGGATCGATGATCCCTGACTTGAAGTAGAAGTGTGGCAACCAAGTGCCGGCGTATAACACAGCCCACCACATACCCATCTTTTCATTTACTACTCGCTTGCCTATATAGTATAACGAAACAAGGGTAAGAACACCCATAAACGCATTGGGAAATCTAGCAGCATATTCATTAATCCCAAACAGCTTCATGGATAAAACTTGCATCCAAATAAACAGCGGCGGCTTTTCCCAAAAAGGCTGAAAATCTATTTGCACTTTTAGGTAATCCTTTGTTACAATCATCTCGCGTGCACATTCAGCGAAGTTGATTTCATCCCAATCAAATAAATGCACCTGACCTAAGAAAGGAAAAAACAACAACGCGCCTAAGATTGCAATAAATGCGAAGCGTATCAAATTGTTGGCGTTCATGAATACTAATTCTACGATGCTGTTGAAAGTGAAGCAGCAGTAGTTTTTTTGTAAAAAATATAGATAGCTAAAGTACTAAAAAAAGTGCCGATGATACTTCCTACAAATACATCTGTAAAAAAATGAGCAGTCAAATAAATACGTGAATAGCTCACTAATACAGCAAGAGCAAATAAAAATAATCCATAAGCTTGATGCCTTTTGGGAAGTATAAAAGCTAAAAATGAAAATAAGGCGAAGGCACCAGTTGTATGACCCGAGGGAAAGCTACGATGGTAAAGATGATCCCATTCCGGTAAGATATGTATCCATGTTGCATCTTGAAAATAATTTAATGGTCGAGGGAAGTTGAAAAAGCTTTTTAACCC
>CALMXV010000255.1 GCA_937871155.1 uncultured Taibaiella sp.
TCGTCCGTTTGGTCTTTAGTCAATCGTTCACAAATTTCATACATACCACCAAGTTCTTCTTCTAAGATATCATGCTGGTCTAAGATGATTTTAAGCACTTTTATAAGCTCCATGGTAGGAGGGACAGCCATCATAGAAGTAATCGCTCCATGATATAATCGAAGCTTTGCCGCTAATGGAATAGGTTGGTTATTGTTAGCTTTCATTGCAGCAGGAAAAAGTATATTTTCCTCCATCTTTATATGTGTCAATAATCCAACTCGAAATTGATGATATAAGTCTTTGTTTATTGCTAGAGGATCTTGAATAGCACGTTCTAGTAGCTCTTCCAGCCTTCTGTGGTCTAAAGAAAAAAATTGATGGAGCGGTTGATTCATAGCTTGGAGGTTATGAGATGAGCCTATAAAATTAGTAAGTCAATAGCATTAAAGATAGTCTCTGTTTAAATTTTGGTAGAAATCATAGCAGTTACAATTGGCTTTGTAACTTATCTTGCAGGCGAAATATGAAGTTGCCAACCCTATTCATACTACTTTTTAGTTGGGCTTTAAACGCATCGGCACAAACTGATAGTTCAGGCTATAAAAGCCACATACACCAAGTTTATTCAAATAAATTCATAATTGAGAAGATAAATTTTAAGGGTAATAAAAGAACACATGCATCCATTCTTTTAAGAGAGCTCAACCTACAACTATTGCAAGAAATAGCGGTTGATTCGCTACCTTATTTTTTAAAAACTAATTGCGATAGATTGTATAATACCTCCTTGTTTACAGATGTGTCTATTGGTGTAGATACTGTTGCTGCCAACATTATCCATTTAAATATTTGGGTCAAAGAACGATGGTATATTTATCCTGAAGTAAGTTTTGAATTGGCGGATAGAAACTTTAATGTTTGGTGGACCGAGCAAAATAGAGATATCAGTCGCTCTGTAATAGGTGTCAGTATCAAACAAGGGAATCTCTTTGGAAATAGAGAGCAGCTAACCGTTACCACGCAATTAGGATATCGGCAAGAGTTTGGATTAGGCTATTCGGCTCCATTTATAGACAAAGAAAAAAAGCACGGAGCCGGCTTTAAAGTCAGCTATTCACAAAATAAAGAAATTTTTTATGCTACCGATAGTAATAAACTCAAGTTTATTAGAATACTTAAAGAACCCATGCTGCAAAGGGTTTTCGGTGCAATAAGCTATAGTTATCGCCCCCAGTATGCCACCACGCATTTGTTTCATACAGCTTATAATTATAGTAAGATTGCCGATACCATTGCTAAGCTAAATCCTGAATTTTATTACCAAGGAAAAACAAGTTTAGAATATCTTGAAGCTAGCTATAGAATTGAAGTAAACCATGTTGATAATTGGAATTATCCTTTACACGGGCTGAAAGTTGTAGGAAATGTTGCCGCTCGTTTTGTAAATTTCAAAGACCTAAAATTTTATGCCGTAGGCACTTTAGAGTTAGGAAAGTTTGATCAGTTGAAGTCTTCAAAATTTTATACTTCCTTTATTTTTAGAGGAAAGCTTTCATTGCCTGTTCATCAACCTTATGTGATGCAACAAGGTCTTGGAACCAAGTACGAGTATGTAAGAGGCTATGAGATGTATGTGATAGATGGGTATCATTTTGGCTTAGGCAGGGGTAGTTTGAAGTACGAGCTTTTGAATTATTCTATTAAAAATATCCCATTCAGATATCTACCGGTTTTGCCATTAAGAATCTATCCTAAGATTTTTGCCGATGCCGGATATGTTTATAATCCCACACCTGGTAATAGTTTTCTTAACAACCAACTTCTGTATTCTGTAGGTGCAGGATTTGATTTTGTTACAGCTTATGATTTTAAACTACGTGTAGAATATGTGGTGAATCATTTGGGGCAAAAAGGATTATTTTTACATATCAACTCGGAATAACACGCCACTACTTTATGCTTGTAGCCATCTATAATCGAAATTTTAATCAAGAGAATATCCCCTTTCTGCAAGGAATCATCAATAGGTTGCACAGTCATCATATTAGAATGGTTTTTTTTAAAGATTTTTATGAGTGCTTCAAATCATATATGCCTTTTGAAGAGACCCCAATGCTTTTTACAAATAAGAAAGATTTACCTCCAAATACAGAAATGCTTTTTAGTCTTGGTGGTGACGGCACATTATTGGATACCATTACTTATGTAGGTGCTTCAAACATCCCTATTATTGGAATTAATCTTGGGCGCTTAGGATTTTTAGCAGCAATTTCTGCTGATGAAATCAACCAGGCAATCTTATCTCTGGTAAGAGGTTCTTATACTATTGAGCAACGAAGTTTATTGCATTTAGATAGTAGCATACCCTTGTTTGATGATGCACCTTATGCGCTGAATGAGTTCACTATTCATCGAAAGGATTCGTCGTCTATGATTAAAATCCATACCTATCTTAATGGAGAGTTTCTGAACACATATTGGTCAGATGGCTTGATAGTAGCCACTCCTACAGGCTCTACAGGATATTCATTAAGTTGCAATGGGCCTGTTGTTTTTCCACAGACTTCTAGTTTTGTGATTACGGCAGTGGCGCCACATAATCTAAATACAAGAAGCATAGTAGTGCCGGACCATAATGTCATTTCATTTGAAATCGAAGGACGTGCGGATCATTTTCTTTGCACCTTAGATTCACGTACAGAAACCATCAATAGCAAAGTACAATTGGCAGTAAAGAAGGAAAGCTTTTCCATATCTTTAGTACGTCCAGACGAGCATAATTTCTTAAGCACTATTCGTCAAAAGCTTTATTGGGGTATAGATCGTAGGAATTAAGCTGAAGCGTTCTTCAATAAAGATTTATTGTTATAATTAATCAAAACTTAACGGAAGCATCATTGATAAGTGTTTACTTTTGCACAAATTATGTTACACAAAACAAAAGTAATCGCTACCGTTGGCCCAGCTTGCAATACCTATGAAAAACTATTGGCTTTAGTACAAGAAGGGGTCAATGTATTTCGATTAAATTTCTCTCATGGAACCCATGAAGCCCATTTGCAGGTCATACAGTATATCAATCAAATTAACCAAGCTCACCCCTTTAATATCGCTATCCTAGCCGATTTGCAAGGTCCTAAATTGCGTGTAGGTGAAATTGAAAATGGATGTCTGGAGTTAAAAGAAGGCACAGAGTTTTATTTTACCAACGAAAAACGATTGGGCAATCTTGATGGTATTTATATCTCCTATCCCAACTTTCATAATGATGTTCGCATTGGTGAAAAGATATTGTTGGATGATGGCAAGATGGAGGTCATTGTTTCTAAGATTGAATCAAATGGAAATGTAAAAGTTCGTGTATTAGTACCTGGAGTATTGCTTTCAAAAAAAGGAGTGAATTTACCGGATACAAAGATTTCACTTCCTTCCTTATCTGATAAAGACTTGAAGGATTTAAACTTTATCATCGAGCAAAATATAGATTGGATTGCTTTGTCATTTGTAAGAAAAGCAGAAGACATCATTCAGTTAAGAGCCATTATTGACCAACATAAAAGCTCTGCAAAAATCATTGCTAAAATTGAGAAGCCGGAAGCGTTAGAGCAATTAAGAGATATCATTTTAGCTACTGATGCCATCATGGTGGCTCGTGGTGATCTTGGTGTAGAGTTGCCTCTCGAACAGATTCCGATGATTCAGAAAAGTATCATCAGTAAATGTATTCATAGAGCTAAGCCGGTAATTATAGCTACTCAAATGATGGAAAGCATGATAGACCGTACAAGGCCCAACAGAAGTGAAATTACGGACGTTGCCAATGCGGTTTTAGAAGGAGCCGATGCCGTAATGCTTAGCGGTGAAACTGCGATGGGTCAATATCCTGATTTGGTAGTTCGTACAATGGTAAGCATTATCAAAGAAGTAGAAAAAGAAGCCATTGTTTATAAT
>CALMXV010000256.1 GCA_937871155.1 uncultured Taibaiella sp.
TTCTACACCTCCTCCTTGATAAGAAGGTTTGTAAATAAAAACTTGGTCTCTTACCAACTGTCCATAGTCCTTGTCTGGAGTGACCATATACACGGTATAACCTAACTCAGCAGCCTCTAATGCTAACGTACCAATGATGTCATCCGCTTCATAGCCATCCAACTCTAGACACGGCAGGTTGAATCCTTTTACAATATTTTTTATGTCCGGTAAAGCAGCTATTAAATCTTCGGGAGCATCAGAACGGTTGGCTTTATAGTCAGCAAAATCCACATGGCGTTCCGTATCGGCAGCCGTATCAAAAACAACCGCCAAGTGCGAAGGCTTTTCTTTATTGATTAAATCAAAAAGGGTAGATGTAAACCCAAATTGTGCATTGGTATTTTTACCTTTTGAAGTAATACGAGGGCTGCGAATCAGTGCGTAATAAGCTCTAAACACTAACGCCATCGCATCTAATAAAAACAGTTTCTTTTCCGGCATAGCAGCGAAGATAAGTGTTAAGCTGTTTTTTGCTTGAAAGATTCTTTGAATGAGAAATGCCTTCTATAAGTGTTCCTAAGAAGCTTACAGAAGGCATTAAGGTTAATAACAATTACTAAATGCTTATACTAAACTGATTTCAAAGTTTACTAAATCTACAAACTGGTCAATTCGTTCGTTGATTTCTTCTTTTGTTAATTCTTGCATACGGTTAGGCCCAAATTTCTCTACACAAAATGAAGCTAATGCAGAGCCTACGATAATGGCATTTTTCATATTGTCGAAAGAGGTATCCCCTGTACGGGCAACATGGCCAATAAAGCCACCTGCAAAGGTATCGCCGGCACCGGTTGGGTCAAATACTTCTTCCAACGGAAGTGCAGGAGCAAAGAAAACTTTCTTGCCATTGAATAATAAAGCTCCGTGTTCTCCTTTTTTGATTATCACGAATTTCGGTCCCATTTCTTGAATCTTGGCGGCAGCTTTTACTAAAGAATATTCACCACTTAGCTGGCGAGCTTCGCTATCATTTACCATTATTACATCCACCATCGATAAGGTTTTCTTAAGGTCGTCCATAGCTACTTCCATCCAGAAGTTCATGGTGTCCATTACGATGAGCTTAGGGCGATTTTTAAGCTGATTGATAACGCTCATTTGCACGGCAGGAGCTAAGTTGCCTAGCATTAGGTATTCGCAGTCTTGGTAGTTGTCCGGTAATTGAGGATTAAATTGTTCAAGGACGTTTAACTCTGTTACCAAAGTGTCGCGAGTGTTCATATCCATGTGGTAGCGTCCACTCCAAAAAAAGCTTTTGCCATCTTTTACGACTTCTACACCCTCAAATTCTACTCCTCGTGCTTTTAGTTTATCAATTTCTTCTTGAGGGAAATCGCCACCGATGATAGATACTTGCTTGATGGGTTGGGTAAAATTAGAAGCTGACCAAGCGACATAAGTAGCCGAGCCTCCAATGATACGATCTACTTTTCCAAAGGGTGTTTCTAGCGCATCAAACGCCATAGTGCCCACAACTATTAAAGACATTATTTTAAAATTTTTGGCAAATGTAATCTATAATTATTCAATATTATTCTTGGCTATCTACCAAAGCTTATCAAAGGAAAATAAATTGAAATTAGACGTACTTGTTTTTCATAAATCCTATTTAGTAGGTAGTTCCCTATGGCATTTTAATAGTTCATTACCGTATTGTCGTATCCTATAGAAGTAAGAAATAATGCTATAGCACTAAATTTCTTTTCATCTAATAGTCCTTCGTAAATTTGCGGCATGGAAACTATTGTTAACCGTGTAGCAGAAAGTGGTATCATCACGTTAGACTTGATACAGTATCTGCCTAAAGAAAAGGAATTGGGAGTTTTTGATTTGAAGCCATTTCTCTTTCGCGAGATGATCCTAAAAGAAAAAGATTATCGTGCTGCATTGTTGCAACATGATTGGACACAGTATGAACAAAAGCATATAGCCATACTTTGTTCTGTAGATGCTATTATTCCGGTATGGGCTTTTATGCTTGCCGCTTCCTATTTGCAAAGTGTGGCTGCATCGGTATGGTTGGGTACAGAAGAAGAGCGCAATAAACAACTATTACAACAAGCCATAGATGCCATTGAATTGAAGGAATATCAAGATAAGCGAGTGGTGATAAAAGGCTGCGGAGATACTCCTATTCCTGATTTTGCTTATGTAGCCATCACGCATAAGTTGCGCCCGGTAGTAAAATCGTTGATGTATGGAGAGCCTTGCTCAACTGTTCCTATCTATAAGAAAAAATAGCCCTTTAAAAAGCCACTTCAGACTTCCGTTTTCATAATCGGGAAAAATAATAGGGACGCCATTTTTGCCGAAGGCGATTCCCTAACTTTGCCCACCCTTTTTAATGAGACCACAATTTAAAATAGCTTTAGTGGGCAATCCCAATAGTGGAAAGAGTTCACTGTTCAATGCATTGACAGGGCTCAACCAAAAAGTGGGCAACTTCCCCGGTGTTACCGTAGATAAGAAAACCGGTTTCTGTAAAATATCAGAGACATTCAAGGCTACGATCATGGATTTGCCGGGCACCTATAGTCTGTATCCTAAAGCGGAAGATGAACGTGTCACCTATGAAGTGCTTTTAAACACGAAAAGTGAAGACCGTCCAGATTTAATAGTGGTGATTGCGGATGCCTCCAACCTAAAACGCAATCTTTTGTTTTGCTCCCAGATTATTGACTTGAAAATCCCTGTCGTTATTGCTTTAACGATGAACGACATTGCTCGTAAAAAGGGAATAGAAATCGATACAGAAGGGTTGGCGCGATTGATGAAAGTACCGGTGGTAAGCATTAATCCTAGAAATAATAAAGGCATTACATCATTAAAAAAGAAAATTGCAGAGCAATCTGAAAATTCATTTGCCAGTAGCATTGATGATTTTATTGACCTTCAATCGTTGGTGGGTACTTGGCTGGAAGAGGTAAAGGAAGTAGCCGCTGCAACCAGCAACTATCATACGTTACACCTGATATGTAACTATTCAGAACTTACCTATTTGCAGGCGGCACAGCGGATGCAAATAGCCGCACTTTCTACGGAAAACAAATTTCATAAAGCCAAAGTGCAGGCAGAAGAAGTCATGCTCCGTTATCATCGCATTCAAACCATCATGCAGCAATGTGTGGTAGAAAGCAATCCGCTTAAGAAAGTCCTCATTACCGATAGAATCGACAAGGTTTTGTTGCATCCTCTTTGGGGAAATATCATTTTACTTTTCGTTTTATTCTTGATGTTCCAAAGCATTTTCTGGTTAGCTTCTTATCCTATGGATTGGGTAGAACAAGGCTTTGGATGGGTGAGTGGTAGCCTCGGAGAGGTGCTGCCAGACAATTGGTTTAAAGATTTATTGATCAACGGAATCTTAGCAGGTATCAGTGGAGTAGTGGTGTTTATTCCTCAAATCATGATTCTCTTTGGTTTCATCACGTTGTTGGAAGATACCGGCTATATGGCTCGTATTAGTTTCTTGACCGACCGATTGATGCGTAGTGTAGGTTTGAATGGGCGCTCCGTTATGCCCTTAATAAGTGGATTGGCTTGTGCGGTACCGGCGGTGATGGCTGCACGTAGTATTCAGAATAAAAAGGAGCGGTTGATAACAATTCTTATCACTCCGTTGATGAGTTGTTCGGCACGGCTTCCGGTATATACTATATTAATCAGCTTAGTAATTCCTAATAAAACCTTTTTGATATTCAACTTACAAGGCTTGGTGTTTATGGGCTTGTATCTCTTAGGCTTCTTTTCTGCTTTGTTGGTTTCTTTTGTCATGAGCAAGTTTATCAAGATAAAAGAGAGAAGTTTTTTCTTGTTAGAGTTACCGGCTTATCGTTCTCCCAGATGGAAAAATATAGGGACAACAATGGTAGAGAAAGCAAGAATATTTGTTGTAGAAGCAGGGAAGGTAATTTTAGTTATTTCCATTGCACTATGGATGCTAGCCAGCTTTGGCCCACCTGCTAAAATGAAAGCACTGGAAGAAACGTATGCGGCTAAAGTAGCGGCAAATCCGGAAGAAGCCCCTCATCTTGAACAAGAATATCAAACCGAAAAACTGACCCATTCTTTTGCCGGTATGATTGGTCATGCTAT
>CALMXV010000257.1 GCA_937871155.1 uncultured Taibaiella sp.
ACACTTTCAATAGCAGCACCAATATAATCTTGTCTATTATAGGCAGTAATTAAAACACTAACAAGGGGCGAAGAGGTAATCATGATAGTTTTAGTATGGAAACAGTGGGCGATGTATTATGGAGGTTAAATTAAATTGGAAACAGTAAACCTCATACCTAATGGGTTAATACGATACGATGGTTGTCAAATAGGGTTGTTGTGTTAGGGTCGTTTAATAAACGAAGTACGCTATCCAGTTTTTTAGAGACGACTCTCGCACCTTTGTAATTGAGATGATGAGGGTCAAAGAAATCAGAATCGTCCAGTTTATAATTGGCAAAGTCTATCAGATTTGCATTGGGATATCTATTGGCAAGCACAGAGTCATAGGTTTTATCAAATGATGCTAAACCATAGCTAGAGTGAACTGGAGCACGAAGCAAATAATAGTGAACTTGATGTTGCTGACATAAGGCAATAATAGAATCAAGGTATTGCAAATTAAAGGCAGCCAAAGAAAAGGATTGTTTTGAACTTGCTGTAGTAACGGGTGTATTTTTTATGGTATCCAAATGGTTTCCTTCTTTAGCTAGGTATCCTCCAAATTGTTTTGCAGCAATGAAATCATTTGTATGATTTATAGTAAACAAAATATTGTCTCGTAAAATGAAGGGGAAGGATTTGATAAAAGCGAATGGGTTTATTTTTAAAACAGTTACTTTTTCAGCTAGAGTCATTATAGTAGCATACTTAGGATATAGATACTTAACACTTGCCGACTCATACATCCATTTTTTCATATTCTCTTCCGAAAGATTGATGTCGGAACATTCTACCAATACCGTTTGTATTTGATGATTAGCGGCTAGTAGTTTTCTTAGTTTGATATAAGTATAAAAATAAGGTTCAGCTACAAGAGACAAATTGCGGGTATTGGCTATTAATGTGTCATTAAAGGCACATTCGGGTCGTGAATTGCCGATAATCAGTGTTTGAATTTTTGAAGCTACTTTATAGTTCGTATCAGCCTGCATGCGGTGTTGAAATGACAGGTGTACAATAGTAATAATCACTACTGCCAATATCGAGAAGAGAAATAGCTGCTTAAAAAATTTCGACATGATTAAAATTGGAAATAAATAAACGTTTCTTCACTGCCACTATACATTGCTATCATTACTAGGAGTAAACAATAGAACAACCACCGTAAGATTTTAGGCCATCGATACCCTATTTTTTCCAACCCATAATGTCCTTCTCTTCCAACCCATTCTACCGTCATAAAAAAGCCTAGCAATAAGATTAGAATTTTAGGAAGTATTTGTAAGGGTTGTAATATAGAACTTGAAAAGATGGAAGTGATGATTTCCCATGCTTGAGTGACGCTAGCGGCACGAAAAAATATCCACGCAAAAACCGTAAGAATAAAGGTAGTTCCTATTCGAAGCGTATCGCCAAAAGTAGGTAGTAGCCTACCTTCTGCTACAATATTTAAATGCTGTCTATTCTTTTCAGATAAAAGCAAAGGGACAAAATACAGTGCATTTAATAAGCCCCAAACAATAAAGGTCCAGTTGGCACCATGCCAAAAGCCACTAACAAGAAAGATAATAAACGTATTGCGAAGCCTCATGAAAGTACCCCCTTTGCTACCTCCTAATGGTATGTATAGATAGTCTTTAAACCAAGAGGACAAAGAGATATGCCAGCGGCGCCAAAACTCGGCAATATCACGAGAGAAGTAAGGGAAAGAGAAGTTTTGCAACAACCGTATGCCAAACAGTTTTGAAGTACCTAAGGCAATATCAGAATACCCGGAAAAGTCGCCGTAGATTTGAAAGGTAAAGAACAAGGCTCCTAAAAATAACGTACTGCCATTGTAGGCACCAGGGTCATTAAAAATCATATTGGCATAATAAGCACAGTTGTCCGCAATGACTATTTTTTTAAATAATCCCCAAAGTATTTGCCTTAATCCATCAGCAGCAAGACTATAATTGAATTTTCGGGGTACTTCTATTTGTGGTAATAAATGTGTGGCACGCTCAATGGGGCCGGCAACCAACAATGGAAAATAACTTACAAACAATGCATAGTTGACAAAGTTGTATCTCGCAGTAATTCGTTTTTTATAAATATCGATGATATAAGATAGGCCATGAAAGGTATAGAATGAGATACCCACCGGCAATACAATTTTTAGAATCATCAGGGAAGATTCATTCACCGAAAAACCCACATTTTTTAGAAGGTCTGCAAACTGAACTACAAAGAAATTATAGTATTTAAAAAAGCCGAGAAACCCTAAGTTGATACCGATACTCAACACCAACCAGAACTTTCGTATTCGATCATTTGAAGATTCTTGAATCTTAATACCGGAGTAATAATCCAACAACGTTGAAAACAACAATAAGAAAGTAAATCGCCAATCCCACCAACCATAAAAAATATAACTCACTAGCAAAAGCATTGAGTTTTGTACCATCAGTTTTTTATTAGTTACAAACCAATAAAGGATGAATACGATGGGTAAAAAAATGGCGAAATTGAGCGAGTTAAAAAGCATCTATGAGGATGTCGGTAATGGTTAAGGAGTTTTACTTAGGGAAAAGAAGGTTTGAAAAATCTTTGATTAATTCTTGTATTTCATAAGACGACTTCGAACAAAATTGGTAATGCTATTGGGAATCCAATCTTGATCTAATCGGCTACCATACACACGCTTGGGTTTACGAGACGTATTGTTTTCTTTAGATGCCAACAAAAAAAATTCTTCGAAAGCTACCGTACATTTTTCCGGATGAAAACGTTTGCGAGCATAAATACTTGCCTTTTCAGCTAATGCAGCTTTATGGCCTTGGTTTTTGATAAGTTTCTTTAGGTTGATTATATAGTCTTCTACCTTGTTTTCGTTTATTAAATATCCCCTTTCATTATTACTTCCAATCAATTCTTCTACACCTCCTCCTAAGTGGTTGACTAAAGGAATAACACCAGCTTTCATGGCTTCTATCACAGCTACCGGCATGCCTTCAGCAATACTAGGTAATAATAAAAAATCCATTTGTGGAAGCTGTTTTAATATTGTTTCACTCGGTATAAATCCATAAAAGTTTACACGAACCTCTTTATGCCAAATTGATTGATTGCTGACCTCTAAAGAACCGGGTCCATAGATATGCCATGTAACGGTTGTAACGGAATTAAGCGACGAAGCGATCTCAGGTAATAAATGATACCCTTTCCCTTCAATACATCGACCAATAAAAATAATATCATAACCCAACTTAGAGTGAATGATAGGAGCAACATCAGGTACTGGTAAATCTAATGCGACAACCTGAGAGGCTCTATGCGGCAGTTTATTTTTCAGCTTATTTGCGATCGTATTGGATACTCCTATAAATCCATTGATGGACGATTCGTGCAATCTTGCTAAATCATAATAATAATCATAATCTCCATGTAACACTTGTACTACCGGATTGGGTAATCCTAAAGTACTTACCATTCCTAGTTCCAGCCAGTCGTGCGCTACAATGATAGACGAACTATCAGGAAGCAGTTCTGCTAATAATTTGCAGGTATAAGTAAAGTTCCAAGTGCTTTGATAAAAGAAGGTTTGTATAGAAGCCGCTTCAGGAAATGATGGGGCTACATAATCTTTAGCAGTATATTCATTGATAGTTAAAATCACATGGTTTTCTATCTGCACATTCTTACTGTATTGCAATAAGTTTTGAATCACCGATTGTACACCACCTGTACCACCATTACTAAAATGAACAATCTTTATCATGGCGTCACCTTCCAGAAAATGAACATGGGGTTTAAAAAAACTTTAAGATACTGCTGGATGAGACGAAATCGAGTTATAATATTCAACAGTTGCAGTTATATTTTTAGCTGCCAGCTGTTCAATTCTTTCTCTTCCTTTTTTTGCAAAGTTGATTCGCTTCTGATCCTCTAATAGTAATGACCGCAAAGCTTGAACAATAGATGAAGACGATTCGGGATCAAAAACAATCCCGCTTTGATGGTCTATTATTTCAGGAATGCCGCCCCGATTAGATGCAGCAACTGCACAACCTGCAGCCATAGCTTCCATCACTACATTAGGATAATTTTCCCAAAGACTGGGTACTACGCAAATATCACTAGTCATTAAAACTTGATTAGTAGCTTCTCTATTCAAGGCGCCTGTAAACTGTACTCTGTCTGCAACTTCAGTTAGTTGGTGTTGCATCCATGCTTTCATTGAGCTGCCATCTTCTAAAGGTTCATCACGACCTACCAATACAAATTTATATTCCGGAAACTCCGACAATAATTCTTTAATTGCGGGGGTAAGGGTAAACATCCCTTTTAAAATGGTCAACTTCCCCACAAAACAAATTGTTTTAGAATGACGTTCAATAGTGCCTTTTGTCAAGGATGCATCAAGGATGATGGGATTCGGAACCACTTTCACGTG
>CALMXV010000258.1 GCA_937871155.1 uncultured Taibaiella sp.
ACTAATACATCTTTGTAATAAACATTAAGTGTAAACTTGTCTACTGCTACTCCTGCTAATACTTCTACTTTATTGGCAGAACGAACCCCTAATTGAACAGTTTTCATGGTTGCTTTACCATTGGCAACCCATACTACTTTCTTATCACGAGTAGTCAGTAAAATAGATTGTGTCGGTATCAACAATGCTTCGTTATTGCTTTCAAAAGGTATGGTTACTTCTGCGTATGCACCCGCAATCAATTTACGGTTAGGGTTAGGCACTACAGCTCTTGCTCTTATAGTACGCGTAGCAGCATCAGCACCTGGGTCTATGGAACTAATCTTTCCTTCTAGGCTATCCGAAACCCCTTTTACAGAAAAGTAAACCGCTTTGTCAGTTTTTAAGTAAGGATAATATTGTTCTGGTAAATTAAAGTCAATTTTTAGAGGATGTACTTGTTGAAGCTGAGCAATAGTAGTAGTAGGAGATACAATGGCGCCTTCACTGATGCTTCGGATACCTACTATACCTTCAAATGGGGCTAATATTTTAGTACGTCTTAGTTGAGCTTCTTGTGCCGTTATATCGGCATCTATTGTTGCAATAGTTGTAGCTGTAGCTTCATAATCTTGTTGGCTGATTCCTCCTATTGCTACTAGCGATTGTTGTCTTTCGTAGAGTTTATTTTGTAGTGCTTTTTGTTGTTTTAATTTTTGAATCTGAGCTAGTATATCAGCATCGTATAAGGAAACTAAAAGCTGCCCTTTCTTGACGAAAGCACCTTCTTTAAAATGAATTTTGGTAATACGACCTGTCAGTTCGGGATGTATTTCGATAGCTTCGTTTGGCAACAAAGTGCCTGCTACTTTATAAGTCTGTTCAAAACTGCTTGGCTTTACTATATAGCCGATAGCTTTTACATCTTTGGGTCTTCCTCCTCCCTGTTGTTTGTTGTCTTTTTTAGAAGAACAAGACATGGTAAACAATACCATTCCTAAAAAGAGAAAAAAGTTATTCCTGCTGTTGAGCATGGTTTCAATAATGAGTTTTTATAATAGAATGCGCAAAGATACCTATAATGTGGTTGTACGAAAACAGGTATTAAAATGAAAAGTTGATACGGGTATTTGTAAAATGAGGGGATTTATCCTGACCTGAAAGACCTCCTCTATATTCAACACTATGGAATTTCTATAAATAATTGTAGGCTATAAAGAAGTAAAGCTTCCTTCCGGATATTCGATGCTTTCCAAATAAAGCCCATGTCCGGGAACACTAAAATCAGCTTGGGTACAATCTTTAGCTTCAATTATTTTTTTGAATGCATTGAGGTCATATCGTCCTCTGGCTACTTGTAGTTGTGTGCTCACTAATCCTCTTACCATTCCTCTTAAAAATCGATTCGCGCGCACGATATAATGTAATTGATCTCCAGATTGCTCCCAGCGGCTTTCTAAGAGGGTGCAAAGAAAAGTATAGGTCTGTGTATTTCGTTTGCTGAAGCTTTCGAAATCGGTGTATTGTTGGATGAGGGCAGCGGTTTCGTTTAAGCTAGTTCTATCTAATTGGAACGGATAGTAAAGTGCTCGTTGGTGGTAGAAGGGTTGTTTGCGATGATAGATGCGGTATCGATATGTTCTACAGATAGCATCAAAGCGAGCATTAAATTCGTTGGTGTTGGCTGCATACCAGTTTTTCACCGAAAGGGAATGAGGTAAAATTGCATTGAGGTTATACAAAAGCTTTTGAGAAACCGTTTTATCTGTATCAAAATGATAAAAGTTAGCTAAAGCATGTACCCCTTCATCTGTACGGCTAGCACCAAAAGTGGTGATAACTTCGCGAAGGAGTGTACTGAGTGCTTGATTCAATGCCAACTGCACCGTGGGTAAATCACCTTGAAGCTGTGAGCCATGAAAACATGTGCCATCATAGCTCACTTTAAGTACATATCGTTTCATTATTCCGCCCAACTCATCACATAGTTAGGGTCTTCAATATTGGCAGCTTCTTGCGTCATTTTCAACGGATGGAAGGTATCAACCATTACTGCAAGTTCTTTAGTCTCTTTTTGACCGATACTCTTTTCTACAGCCCCGGGATGTGGCCCGTGTGGAATACCTGCAGGGTGTAGCGTGATCATGCCTCGTGTTACATGCTTGCGACTCATGAAATCTCCATCTACATAATATAATAGCTCATCACTATCAATATTGCTATGATGGTATGGTGCAGGTATAGCATCCGGATGATAGTCGTAAAGGCGTGGTACGAATGAGCAGATAACAAAGTTGTGCCCTTCAAATGTTTGGTGCACCGGTGGTGGCTGATGCACACGTCCAGTTATCGGTTCGAAATCGTGAATGCTGAATGCAAAAGGATATTCATAGCCATCCCAGCCTACTACATCAAACGGGTGATTCGCATACCAGATGTCATATTGTAATCCTTTTTTCTTAGACTTGATTAAGAACTCCCCTTTTTCATCTATCGTTACCAAATTTTTAGGTTGACGAATATCTCGTTCATAAAAAGGTGCATGTTCTAACAACTGTCCAAAGCGACTGAGGTATCTTTTAGGAAAACGAACAGGGCTAAAACTTTCGGTTATGAACAAACGATTGTTGGAGGTCTTAAAAGATATTTGATAAACGGTACCGCGTGGGATAACGATATAATCACCGTAACCAAAGTCTATTTGTCCGTATTGTGTATGTACCGTGCCTTCTCCTTCATGGATGAAAAGCACTTCATCCGCATCCGCATTTTTATAGAAATAATCGTTCATGCTTTGTTGTGGTGCAGCTAATGAAAGCTGTACATCATTATTAAAAAGCACAATTTTTCTACTTGTTAAATAATCTGCCTCCGGCTTTATATTAAAGCCTTCAAAGCTGCGATGTTTCAAGATGACATCGTTTGCCGGCTTTGGCGAAACATCTATTGGCTCCTCACAACGGATAATTTGTGTTGGCGGATACACATGGTATAAGATGGAGTAATTGGAAGAAAAACCTTCGGTACTAAATAGCTGTTCGGCATATAACCCACCGTCCGGTTTACGAAACTGTACATGTCGTTTGGATGGAAACTTGCCGAGTGAATGATAATGAGGCATTTCAAAAAAATTTAGCCGTAAAGTTAATTAAATAGAAAGGCTTTTCCATGATGAATATCACCATGTAGCTGTATTGAAATTATAAGCGTAGCTTTAAATAGATTGAAAGGAATAAATAACTTTGTTTATGGCCATTTATAATTTGTTTTTTGAACAAAAGATTCCTCAGCCGGTAGAGGTAGTATGGGATTTTATTGCCGACCCTCGCAATCTAAGATTGATTACACCGCCGGATATGCATATGGAAATTATTTCGCAGA
>CALMXV010000259.1 GCA_937871155.1 uncultured Taibaiella sp.
CCTCGCCTAATTGTTTTGGCGAAGCCAGATTAAACCGAAGCCCTGCTTGTTCATAAACACTTGCTTCTACTTTGGCTATGTCTTCAGTTAATTCTTTACTGTAAGATTTTAAGAAGTCCACGTCAATGCCTACTCCTTCAAACTCCATATCTAGCAACACGGGTAGGAGAGGAGTTTCAATTTTTTCTAATATCGTCCGTACATTTTGTGCATCTACTAAAGGGTTTAAAACCTGTTTCAGTTGAAGGGTGATGTCGGCATCTTCAGCAGCATATTCTTTTACGGTTTCCACGGCTACTTCTCTCATGCTTATCTGTGCCTTTCCTTTACCAATAAGCGTTTCAATAGATACGGGTTGGTAGTTTAAGTAATGCATACTCATAGCATCCATACTGCGTTTACCATCCGGTTCCGCTACATAATGTGCCAGCATAGTATCATAAAACTGACCTTTGATTTCAAAACCATACCATTTCAACATGGTGAGGTCGTACTTGATATTTTGCCCAACCCAACGTAGAGCTTGCTGATCAAATAAAGGTTGAAATTTTTTTAAGATAGCAACTACTTCTTCTTTTTCTGCCGGCAAAGGAAGGTAGTAAGCCGTACCTTTTTCCCAACTAAAACTCATCCCAACCAACTCTGCTAGAGTGGCATCAATATTGGTGGTTTCGGTATCAAAAGCTATTTCTTGTTGTAGGGACAAAGAAGCTATCAACTCGTTGATGGTTTCATCTGTAGAAACCAAATGGTAGTGGTGTGTGGTTGTTTCTATAGTTTGAAAAGCTGTAGCAACAATGGGTTCATTGGTTGATGTGCTTTCAGATAGCTTGGGTATTGCTGTGGTAGCGCCGGTAATAATGGGATTCCCAAAAAGGTCGGTAGCCATAATGGCAAGAGCAGAGGCTTCTTTAACATGGTTAGCATTATTGCTTGAAGTTCCTAAAATGCGGCTTCCTAAAGTTTTAAATTCTAAGGTTTGGAAAAGCTCTTCAAGCACAGGTCGATTCCATTCTTTAATTCTAAAATCTTCTTCATGAAAATTGAGTGGGACGTTAGTGATTATTGTTGCTAATCTTTTGCTGAGTAGGGCATTTTCTTTTCCTGCTAAAACCTTTTCGCCTAACTTCCCTTTGATGTTAGCTGCATTTTCTAAAACATTTTCTAATGTTCCGTACTCGGCTAAAAGCTTCGCTGCAGTCTTTTCACCTACACCAGCTATGCCGGGTATATTATCCACCGCATCGCCCATCAGTCCTAAGATGTCGATTACTTGATGCACATGGTTGATTCCCCATTTTTCACAGACTTCTT
>CALMXV010000260.1 GCA_937871155.1 uncultured Taibaiella sp.
CCGATGGTACTGCACCACAATGCGGGAGAGTAGGTAGCTGCCATATTTATTTTAAGAGGCTGTCCGAAAAGTTTTGGACAGCCTCTTTTGTATCGAACTAATTCCTAATTTATTATTCAATTACAAGCTTTGAAGCAACAAAAGAATTACCGCTGTATATTTTTACAAAATAGATTCCTTTGGTCAAATTGCTAACATCAACTTCTTTCTTTTGGTTGGTAACCATGGTTTTCAGAACTAATCTTCCTTGTACGTCGTACACCATCACATCTGCTGACTTTAGTTTTGTTTCATCTAAGTCTATGCGGAATCGGTTTGTTGTAGGATTAGGATAAATTTTAACATTTAAATTGTTTTGCACTTCTCCAATACTGGTAGTGTTTTGGCTCATTTTATGAATATAGGCATCGGTATGATAAGCTCCTGTACCACTATATGATGCGGTAAGGCTATAATCTCCATTTGGATCAAAGTTTACAGTTTTGTAAAATCTCCCTACTGTAAAAACATTATTCTCTGTTGCGGTTATGCAAGATACCGGCTCTTCTCTATCTATTCCTCCATATCTTTTTGCCCATACAAAATTGCCCGATGAAGTAAGCTTCAATACAAAATTGTCGGCATAACCTTGAGTAGATAAATTGCTGACACCGCTTCCGGGGTCAAGATCCACAGTACCTCTGAAATTACCGGCTGTATATACATCACCAGCGGCATCTAATGTAATAGTGCTTCCGCCTTCGCCATCGTGCATAGAGCCAAATTGCTTTGCCCAAATGAAGTTGCCTGCTGCGTCTGTTTTTGCAATAAATATATCAGAGTTTCCTGCGGAGGTCAATTGAAGAGTTCCAAAATCTACTATGCCGCTAAAACTTCCCGTAGTGTATGCATTGCCTGAAGCATCTACTACTACAGCATTTGCTTGATGAGAGCCAAATAATGTATCATCATCATTACCTAATCTTTTCATCCAAACAAAATTTCCTGAGGCATCTAATTTTAGTAAGAAGCCATTGAGGTTCTTAGCGGTAACATTATATGTTGTATTCAAATCAGGATCAAAATCTACTGTACCCTGAAACAAACCGGCTATATAGGAATTGCCTATTGCATCTGCTGCTATAGATTTAGGATGCACTCTCGAAAACACGGTATCGGTTGCTAACTGTTTTGCCCAAACAAAGTTGCCAGCGGAATCTAGTTTAGATATGTAGCCATCTTCATATTTTCCTGGCAATTTATATTCATTAGTACTAGGGTCAAAATCAACTTCATCTTTAAAACGGCCTGTAGTATATATATTGCCTGCTGCATCTACAGCCATTGAAGGTCCAGTCTCTGTATGCGATCCTGCAGATTTGTTACACGGCCAACCTCTAACCCATAGTAACTTTCCACTAGCATCTAACTTTGTTACATATACGCTATTGTAAGAAGTACTAAGTATAGTAGAACTGGTATCTGGGTCAAAATCGATATTACCATAAAAAAATCCTGCGGTGATTATATTATTTGCAGCATCAGTAACTATAGAAGAACCAATAGCTATGTGTGTATAGTAAGCTCCTCCAAACATCATAGCTTTTACAAAATTGCCAGCTGCGTCTAACTTAACGATATATGCAGAACCATAGAAAGTTGCTACAAAATTTGCAACACCAACTCCGGGATCGAGATCTACAGTATCCATAACATGTCCTGTAGTATATGTATTACCGTTGGCATCTGTGGTAATAGCCAATGCCCTGTCTGTATAAATCCCACCAATTTGTTTTACCCACTGAAGCGACTGTGCATGTACACTTCCATAAACTAACATCGTAAATATGATGATTAATATCTTTTTCATTTTTTCATTTTTTGTGGATTAATTTATTGAGATACGGTAACTGTTACTTTTGCTATTCCACTGCATTGAGGTAATGGAAAATGCTCAGTTATTGGATAATCGGGACCACCACCAGACCAGCTCACCGTACCTGTAATGCCAATTATATAGTCGTCGCCAGCTTCTTCTTCTTTGTACAGTGCATAGCCGTAGCCTCTTACATGGTTAGGGTCACCTGCGGCCCAAGTATCTGAATACGTTGGATAGTTTGGATTGGATAGCCCTGTTATTTCAACATTGTAAGAAATGGCATTGGGTACTTTTTTTACTAATAGAACACAGCCTACACCACAAGCGTTTACTACATTTCTATGCACAGCCGTAGGGGAGGCATAGTAAACTATTGTTTTGGTATCGTTGCTAATTTTTACAGTTCCTTTCACTATTTCACGTAACATCCAACCGGTTGAATTCAGTTTGAATTCAACTACTGCAGTAATGTTTTCTGTTGCAGTTTTGATTTGGTCATCTGTGGCTATGTATATGATGCTATTATCAGTTGTATTGGCTTGTTTAACGCCATCTTCAAAATAGCCATAGCTACCTGATGTACTCCATTTCACCCGATATTGCACCTGAGAATTATTGACAATAGGATTGGTGCCATCTGCATTTTTAAGATATAATTTAACGGACGAATAGCCGTTTGACGGAGAAAGTGAAACGCCAGTCGGGTTCATAATAATTTTTACTTTCTTCACATCGATGTAAGCAGTATCACTTCCGTAAATGGTTTTTGCACCATTACTGTTTTTAAGATATGCTTTCACAATTACCGTTTCTATATTTACATCATTGGGTGTTGATTTACCGTAAAAGTTTATAGTGTTAGCAGTAGTGGTGAAAGTTGTTCCTTCAGTACTTCCATTTTTCAATACGCCAAATGTTCCTGTTGTACTCCACTCATATTCTATCGATTCACCAGAACTTAGGGAAGGATTTGCCGTTACTGTGAGTGGATGGTTGGTGAATGCCATCACATCAGACTTACGTGGAGATATTTTCACATCATTATCTTTTATCTTCACGGTAAATTCTTCCATAATATTATAGAATTCGTGGCTTATAAGTATGAACTTGGGCGATATAGTACCTGTAAGATATTCAAGCAAGTTGAGCCCTTTATCGATTAATTTATTAGCATCTGTGATATTTTGTCCTGATGGGAACTGTCCGTTGGGAAACTGTTTTCTAAATCCATCCATAAAGCTATTGATTATATTATCTCTGTTAATACCTGCTTTGTCCATTGCATCAAAAAACATACGTGGAATTCCATTATAACCTCTTCCGTCTTTCAACCGTTGCATAATTTCTGGATCGAGTGCTGCTATTGATTTAGTTTTTTGTAAATATGCGCTCAAGTTGTTTTCATCGATGGAATAGTTAGAACTCACACCAACAGCTTCTGCAAAAAAAGGTGCCAACATATTAAATGCTAGATATTCATCATACAGTTCGTCCAATTTTGTTTTTTCGGCGTTAGTAAGTGTTGCACCCGGTTTACCAGGTCCTATAATACGTAGCTTGTAGGTCACTTCCTTTTCGTTAGAACTGATAGGCAGATTTATCGGTCCAGTAACAGCCGGATTCTTAGAATAATATTGGCCGTATATGTCTAAGACATTTTTTACATACTTTACTTTTTCTACTTTTTGGTCTTTCATTGCTTCGTCATCGTAGTCAATATTATTTATTAGTACAGTTTCTTGGTTGTTGATATCTCTAAAGGCTGTTTTATATATAAAAGCATATGCTCTGCGATAAGAAGAATTGTTGATTTTCACATTATCATCATCTACTTTTTCAATTTGAATTTCACTTCTTATATCATCATCAACAACGTCCATTTGCTTCGCATAAATATCAAGTGGCTTCACATCAGTAATCATATTCACAGCCTCGGTAAGTGCAGTCGTAAATGTGCGCTTTTCCAGCATCTGCACATCTGTTTTGAATGCTTGTTCTATTTTTGTAAAATAATTATTAAGTCTAACGTTGCCGTTATTTTTGGCAAGAAAAAGTTGACGGGTAGTATCCGGTAAAAAATTTAATCCCAAACCGTGATAAAGCAAGGCTAATGCTGTAGATTTTATTGAAAGTTCTTTGTTCCCTTCGTAGATATATCCCATCATTAACAAGTTGTCAGATGCATCTAACAAAAATGCCAACTCACAACCATTGGTAACAAATGGAACCTTCGCACTACCATCGACACCTACATTACTTATCTGTGTCATGGTAAAGATTTTAGTTTTAGATAAATCCAGATTGGTACCTATGGGTAAAACCACTTTCACATCTGTTGTGGTGTATTGACCGCCAGTATCTTTCGGAGGGTCTTTTTTATCTTTTTTACAAGAATGCAAAAGCACCAACAGGAAGCTTATGCAAATGAGAAATACTGATTTTTTCATAACAAAACATGATTTGTATGAATAAATCGTATGGAGTTTAAATAGTCATCAAGATGGATTTTTTTTAAACGGATAGTTTTTTACTGCTATTTCCCTTATAATTACTCGAAATCTTTTTTTATTCATAAAGGAGTGTGGATTAATAACCACCCCCTCCTTTTTTAAATTTATCTCGGACAATAGAATTTAATATTCTCCTATTTCTGTCAGTTTTTAACAACAAAGTAGTAGTATCAGTTTTGTATAAATACTTCAAAGCTTATGATATACTAAAACAGACTGCCTTTTATCGGGCAGTCTGTTTTGTTTATCCAACTTTATGCAATTACTGTTTTATAAATCTTCCTGATACATTGCCTATACGGAAAACATATACGCCCGGCACCAAAGCCTCCACCGATACCGTATGATTGGTAGCAGACAAGTTTTTTGTAAGCACACAACGTCCGGTAACATCATAAATACGCAACTGCCCTTTTAAGTCAGTTGATACAAAGTGCAGCTCATTTTGAACAGGGTTGGGGTACAATTTAAGGCTTTCACTTGACGTCAGCTCCGGTACAGCGGTAGGGAGCTTGTCCGACATTACGGAGATGCCAGAGCCATTATGTCCTATCCATCGGTCGTTTTTATGGTCTATGAGAATACGGGAGCTATTATAATCAGAAGCAAGCCCCCCATTGGTATTAGCATGGGTATATTTGGTCCATAGGGTATCATTCCATACATATACACCGGTATGGGCTGTCATCCAAAGTCGGTTTTGTTGATCTACCTCAATATAGCCTCTTATATAGTCGGGTAGGGTTCCTGCTAATGTAGTAAAGCTGGTCCAGCCGATACCATCATATCTTGAGAGGTCCTGCTGATGAGTAGCCCATACAACACCTTTTTGTACCGCTACAGCAGCTACTGCATCATATAGGATACCACTATTGGCAGTAGTGTACTGCGTCCAGTTGCCCCCCTGATTTTTAATTAATCCGTTTAATATTGTAGCAAACCATACTGTATTTTGGGCTGGGTCAAAAGCAAGGTCACTTACCCAATCTATGTTTATGCCAGTGCCGGTTTGGCGAAAGCAAGTCCAGACACCGGTAGTAGCATTATAGCGGCTGGCACCGCTGTCTGTTGCAAACCATATATTGTCTTCATTCTCTGCTACGATCCGTAAGATTTGATCGCTGCACAGCCCGGAGTTGGCATGGGTGTAGTGGGTCCAGGTGCTGCCGTTGAAACAACTAACCCCTAACTTTTGAAGATAACTGACCCATATATTATTTTGTTTACCTACGGCTATACGTAAGATAGAATTGTGTTTCAGTTGAGAATTGGCTGTGTCGTAAAGTTTCCATCCGGTAGCACTGTCGTAGCGGCTTATGCCTTTGTGGGTAGCTATCCATTTCCGATGTAGTTTGTCTT
>CALMXV010000261.1 GCA_937871155.1 uncultured Taibaiella sp.
CTATTAAAATGTGGCAGCAAGCAGAGGATCCTATTTTGTCGTTGCTTAGCAAGATGTTGGTGCAACGCAGACTTTACAAAACTCAGCTAAGTGCAAAACCTGGGCTATTGGAAGAAAAAAAGAAACAATTTCAAAAATCTTTTCCACAGCTTCCCAATGAAGCATTACCCTATTTCGTCTTTAGTGGGAAGACGCAGAACAGTACCTATAATATTGAAGATGAAAGAATAGCTATTGCGATGAAAGACCAGCGTGTCATTGATTTGTCTGAGGTGGACAATGCTTTGGTAACCCAAGCCCTTGCGCGCCCCATACATAAAAATTATATTTGTTTTATGCAACCAAATAATAGTGTACTATAACCAATATTTTTATTTGTTTTGCGTTAGTTTATTGAAAAAAATAACCAAATAATACATGCAATTCACCGCTGTACAAATTGCCACATTAGTTACAGGCACTATAGAAGGAAACCTGGAAGCAAAGGTTAGTAAAGTGTCTAAAATAGAAGAAGCTAGTGAAGGCTCTTTGAGCTTTGTAGCTAATCCTAAATACGAAGAGTTTCTTTATTCTAGCAAAGCCAGTGTGATTATCGTCAATGAAGCATTGAAACTTACTGCGCCTGTTACCGCTACTTTGATACGAGTAAAAGATGCTTACATGGCTTTTGCATTTTTACTGGAAAAGTATAATGAGATTATTTCTAATACCGGTAAAACGGGCATCGAATCACCTTCGTTCGTTTCTCCATCTGCTGTCTTAGGAAAAGATGTATATGTAGGAGCCTTTGCGTATATCGGCGAGAATGTAGTAGTGGGTGATAACGTGAAAATATATCCGGGTTGTTATATTGGGGATAATGCAATCATTCAAGAGGGCGCCGTGTTGTTTTCAGGAGTTAAGGTATATAATGATTGTAAAATAGGATGTAGAGTTGTTTTACATTCTGGCTGTGTAGTCGGTGGAGATGGCTTTGGCTTTGCTCCATTGAAAGATGGCAGCTATAAAAAGGTGCCTCAAATTGGCAATGTTATTATTGAAGATGATGTAGAAGTTGGCGCCAATACTACTATTGACCGTGCTACTATGGGCTCTACCTATATCCGTAAAGGAGTGAAACTAGATAACTTGATACAAATAGCCCATAATGTAGAGATAGGAGAGAATACTGTTATCGCTGCACAAACAGGCGTTTCAGGAAGTACTAAAATAGGTATGAACTGTATCATTGGTGGTCAAGTAGGTATTGTAGGGCATATTCATATAGCTGATGGTACTAGAATCAACGCACAAAGCGGACTATCTAAAACGGTATCAGAAGCCAATCAAGCATTAAATGGCTCTCCGGCTTTTGATTATAAAAGTTCGTTGAAAAGTCAGGCAATTTTTAGAAATTTGCCCGAATTGAATCAGCGGATACAGAAGTTGGAAGAAACCATCGAACAACTTTCCGCCATGTTAAACCAAAATATTTCTTTGAGTGAATAGGTGTTACAATACACTTATGATAGATTTCAGAGGTTGCTAAATAGTAGCTATAAGATGACTGGTGCTAACGCCACGGAAGCCTTATAGATGCATAGATCGGAAGAGCACACGTCT
>CALMXV010000262.1 GCA_937871155.1 uncultured Taibaiella sp.
AAGTTGCTTACCATCCCATTCTAAAGTATCATTATAGTATCCGGCAATACCAATAGTATTATTTGAATAATCTAGCCCTTCAAGGGCTAGTTGTGTAGTATAAACATTGCCTTTATAAGTTGGATTTGACTGCCACATTAGTTTACCGGTTGTATCTAAAGCTGCGACAAAAGGTAATGCTTTAAAACTTGTATCAGTACTATATACAAGTGTATCTCCATTAAAAACTGTATTCGTTGAGCTATTTCCTCCGAAATACAAATTGCCGTCTTTATTTATTTTAAGATAAAGATTAGTGGACATTTTATTAGCACTTCCTTGTTTCACCCAAATGTTTTTTCCTGTACTATCAAAAGTTGCTAAATAAAGTGGGCTGCTATTATTAATCGACTGAATGGAAACTCCATTAATTGATAATGTACCCGATTGAGATGATACAAAACTCCCGGCAACGATGAAGCTACCGTTTATATCATTTCTTTGAAAACAAGAAACAATTCCCGATGGATAGGTGAAGCTAATTGGGAGCGTTTGTTTTTTTTTATAATTTCCCATTGCATTAAATTCAACAATATGATAACCATTGGTGGTAATAAAAAATGAATTATTGTCATAACCTCCTGGTGCTAAGTACGCATACCAAAATACCCTTCCATTGGGGCTAACATATAACTTATGTAGATTAACTGAATTATTGCCACCAATTGACGTAACAATTTGAGGCATTTTCAACCATTGTTTTTGACCTAGACTATTATATTTTATGATATAAGAACAACTTATTCCATGAATTACTGAATCCGAATCAAAATAAGCAGTATCAGTAGTTTTTGTCATTGTAACATAACCTGATACATAAACGCCCTCTAATGTATCGGTAGCTAACTGTAAACCACTTATTTGAATTCCTGATTGTTTGCCACCAAAAACTTTCATCCATCTATAGTTGCCATTACAATCCCAACTTGATAAGGTCATTTGACCATCACTTCTTGAATAGATATGTCCATCTACGTTTACAGTACCTCTATTATCCGATAGTAGATATACATTCCCATGTTTATCCCTTGTCATAGCTGTTATATTATCTGAAAAAGCTGTAGTCCCTCCTCGTTTTGCCCATTGCCATGAAGCAGCTTGAGAAAAAACTTGGTATGAATTAAAAATAATGAATATGATTAGATATAATGATTTATTTGAGTTCATATTATATGTTTTTTTAGGTTAATGAATCCATAGATAATTAAACGCCATGTCATAATCTACTTTGGCAATTCCATTGACATTGGGTGCGATTGCACAAAAATCGCATGCCGCTTGAATTGTACTTGTAAAAGTATTGGGACTACACGGTGAAGAGGCTGTAGGCACACCATCAACTCTTGTACATGGAACAATTGGCATATAGTTACATTCTGGCCCATTCGACCAACACAATTTGTAAACGATGTTATGTTTTGAATTTGCACAACCTCCTAGACTAGAAATAGCAGTAGTCTGAGATGCACCTAAAGTAATCGTGTTTGAACTAACCAATACACAAATATCATAACACTCAATAGTTATATCAACAGAACAATTAGTACTATTCGAAATACTATTAGGAGGTGGTTGAGCAATTGCTATTTGCTGAATTAAAAGTAGAACAATTAAATTGAATAAAATTTTCATGATAAATCAAGATTAATATTATGAAACAAACAATAACTGTAGTAGATTTTATTATGAGATAATCCAAAAAAATTGCTAAGAATGTAAAATCAAATTCAAACACAAAGTAAATATAATAAGTTTTCTCAAAATGCTATAAATCAAAATAATAAAACAAAAAAAGGCTATTTCAAAAGAAGAAATAGCCTCTAAGGTCTTCCGTAAAAAAACGCTTTACTTAATTATAAACTGCTGTTCGAAACTACTATTACCCTTTACAAAGCGTAGGTTATACATTCCGGCAGCTAATGATTTGGGTAACGAAATCTGATGGGTAGTGTTCATTGAAGTAGTAGCTAAAACGGTTTGATATACTATTTCTCCCATCATATTGACTACTGACACTTGGAAACTTCCAGCTTCCATATTAGTTGTTTTGATTTGTAGTTGATGGTGTTCTACAGGGTTAGGAAATATAGTAATAGATTGGTCTTTAGCTTTCGTATTCTTTACCGATACTGGATTACTTAAGCTATACACCAGATAAAAACGTTTAGCATCCCATGAACCGGTAGCTGAAGTTACTGTGAAATCATAATCAGTACTTCCAGAGGTATTAAGCGTTGTAGCTGTTTGAGTATAGGCATCTATTAGATATACATTCGGTGATGAGATAAAATTGCTAATATCTAAAGTAAGGCGATAGTTTTTCAACTGTGTTTTGACGAAATGAAATTGGATAGTATCCTGAACCGAACTTAACAATCCTCTTCTTTCAATAGAAAGTATTTGATTGTTGCTTTCCAGGCCAAACCCTTCTGTTATATTTTCTCTTTTAAGGGCATCCATATCATCTATCATATCAGAAAATGTAGTGCTTCTTATGAGTGTAACTCCATCAATAACTGCAGGAGTACTATTGGGTTTCACTTCAAAAAGCGATGCATTGATGGTTTCGTTGGTAGCGGTATTTTTAAAAACATTGTTGATTACGCCTGTTGATTTTGAACTAACTGGAAAAAGGATTTGACTATTCCCAGCAACACTATTTTTTTGAATAAAAAAAGCTTGACCGGATTGGATGATTTGTGTTTGTGAAGTACCGGATGATGGAGAAATAGTATATGTACCATCTCCATCTGCATCATCTACCGTTACATAACCACCTAAGCTACCCAAGTTGGGATCCCAAGAATAAAATCTTTTTTGAAGCCCTGTTAAGGTCGTTAAATTGAAGTCTATTGGTGATGCATAAGGATTCCCAATCAAATAAAATTCATTTGCATTGATTGAGCTTAGATTCATTGTTTGATCTAAGTTAAATAATGGGTGTACAGTTTTCAGTGTAGTATTATTTGTTCCTGTAGTTCCTATTGTTCTATCTCCCCTTACAAAAAGGAAGGCTGCATTTTGAAACGGATCCACAAGTTCTGTATTAATGTTATTTACACCTCTAACATTTGTGTTTGAGTATTATATTTTTTCAACGAAAAATCTACCGATTGATAATCACTTCCGTTGACA
>CALMXV010000263.1 GCA_937871155.1 uncultured Taibaiella sp.
TTAATCCGATAATGCCTTTGCCTTCGGGTGATAGATTAATTAAGAACGAGTCTTCTTTTATTTTACCACCGATTATAAAATCGGTTTTTGCCCCAAAAATCCAGTTGGAACTTGTCTTATATTCTAAAGCCGGCCCGAAGCGATAGCTTAGTCCAAAACGACTAGCCATATCAGCCATTGGAATATCAAAGTTGCCATTGGCACTTATGATGAGTCCTTTCTTAGGTTCTTTCTTTACGGTACCAAATAAGTCATCTTGAGCTAAGGCAGCAAAACTTGTTATTAACCATAAAACTAGAATTGTGAAAAGCTGTTTCATACACGGATATGACATAAAGAACGCCGAAGGTACGGGATTATTGTTTTCTTTGAAAAGCAGTGATACATATAGATAAAGTCTTTGCAGTATGCCCTTGAAAGTGTAGGTTTGCATCCGAAAAAAAAGTACTACAATGCATAAGATACAGATGGTGGATTTGAAACGCCAATATGCCAAAATAAAACCCGAAGTAGATGCGGCTATCCAACAAGTAATAGATACCACAGCTTTTATCAATGGGCCGGATGTTCAAGAATTCGGGAAAGAATTAGCTGCATATCTAGGTGTCAAACACGCCATTCCTTGTGCTAATGGAACCGATGCTTTACAAATCACTTTGATGGCTCTTGGCTTGAAGCCAGGTGATGAAGTCATCACTCCATCCTTTACTTATATTGCTACAGTTGAAGTGGTAGCTTTATTGCAATTAAAACCAGTATTTGTAGATGTAGATGTAGATACTTATACTATGAATTTGGATAGTTTGAAAAAAGCTATTACTCCAAAAACAAAAGCCATTATCCCTGTACATCTTTACGGTCAATGTGCGCAGATGGAAGAAATACTCGCTATTGGTAAAGCACATAATATTCCCGTAATTGAAGATAATGCCCAAGCAATTGGTGGAGATTATACTTTCACTGATGGCAAAAAATATAAAACTGGAGCTATGGCTACTGCCGGTTGTACCTCTTTCTTCCCTTCTAAAAACTTAGGTTGCTATGGAGATGGTGGTGCTATGTTTACCAATGATGATGCCTTAGCTGAAAAGATGAGAATGATAGCCAATCACGGACAAAAAGTACGTTACTATCATGAAATGGTAGGCTGCAATAGCCGCCTAGACAGTATTCAAGCTGCGATACTTCGCATCAAGCTTCGTCACTTAGATAGCTATTGTGATGCTAGAAGAAATGTAGCTAGCTTTTACAATAAAGCATTTGCTAATCACACTAATATCGTTACTCCATTTGAAGCAGCTTATAGTAAACATGTATATCATCAATATACACTACAACTAAAAAATGTAGATAGAGATGCTGTTTCTAATGCCATGGCTGAGCGTGGTATTCCAACGATGATATATTATCCGGTGCCTTGTCATAAACAACAAATGTTTGATGGTATTGATTTAGGCGAATTAAATTTACCGGTTACTGATTTCCTAAACCCATGTGTTATTTCTTTACCTATCCATACAGAGTTTACGGAAGAAGAATTGCAATACATCGTAGAAAATTTCTTAAACGTTATTGAAACCCTACGTACTGCATAAACATGAATGTAATTAAGACACCCTTAGAAGGCTTGTTGATTATTGAGCCTCGTGTATTTCCTGATGATCGTGGTTATTTCTTTGAAAGCTTTAACGAGCAAGCATTTGAACAAGCAACCAGTTTTACCAATAAATTTG
>CALMXV010000264.1 GCA_937871155.1 uncultured Taibaiella sp.
ACTACATGTATAATCTTGGCATTGAAGGGGTGGACTTCGTGGTCTGTAATACCGACCAGCAAGCCCTTACCTTAAGTCCGGTGCCAAATAAAATACAGTTAGGCCCACATTTGACACAAGGCTTAGGCGCAGGTGCAAATCCCGAAATTGGTAAGCAAGCAAGTGAAGAAAGCCTAGAAGACTTAACTAAAATCTTAAAAGTTAACACACGCATGGCCTTCATTACTGCCGGCATGGGTGGAGGTACCGGTACCGGCGGTGCCCCTGTATTGGCTAAGGTATGTCGCGATTTGGATATCCTAACGGTGGGTATCGTTACGCTGCCATTTACTTACGAAGGACGTAAACGAATGAAGCAAGCTCAAGAAGGTATCGATCGTTTGCGCGAACATGTTGATACTATCTTGATCATCTCTAATGATAAACTACGTCATCAATTTGGTAACCTTCCATTTACTCAAGCATTTGCTAAAGCTGATGATATCTTAGCTACTGCTGCGAAATGTATTACTGATGTGATTACTACTACTGGTTCAATTAATGTGGACTTTGCCGATGTATGTACCGTAATGAAAAATGGTGGTGTAGCTATCTTAGGTAATGCAGCTGTAGCTGGTGAAAACAGAGCTATGCATGCGGTAGAGCAAGCTATCAACTCTCCATTGCTTAACGATAGTGATATCCGCGGTGCTAAATGGTTGTTGCTGGATATTAACTCAGCACCGGGTGAATTTGAACATACGATGGATGAGATTGACGAAATTCAAGCGTATGTACAACAACTTGCCGGTGAAAACTGTGATGTGATTCTTGGTATGGGTCAAGATCCATCTTTGGAAGACAAAATTGCTGTAACTGTTATTGCTACTGGGTTTAGCCATAAAGAACTTCCTGCAGAAGCTCCAATGAAAAAACCAGAGGTGAATAGAATTATGCATAACCTAAAGATGAATGAGGATGTTGAAGCCACAACTGAAATAGAAAGTGCCAATCAAATTGCTCAGGAATCTGTAATTGATAGCAGTGTTATAAAAGAAGAGTTAAAACCTTTTGTAGTCAACTTTGATCCGCAACCGGCTTTCCCAACAAATACCACAACTGAAACGGCTCCTATAGAAAGTGCCATGGTGTATCCCAATGCTCAAGAATTAAAAGATTCATTGAATAACATTCAACTGGTGATGAAGAATGAACAAGAGGATACTACAAATGCTTTTAAAATTGGAGAACATGTATTAACTCAAGAAGAACTCGAGGAAAAGAAATCATTTGAAGAACAAAAGAAAGCATTGGAAGATAGAGCCGATCGTCTTCGTCGTTTAAGCTTTAATATTAAGAACAACGAAAGCTTTGATGAGTTAGAAAATGTACCTGCTTATGTAAGACAAAATGTTTCTATCGATAATGGGATTCCTTCTACCGATCATTTCTATAGCGGCTACAGCGTTGGTGTCAATGGCAACAATGATGAAAACAAACAAGCCTCCATTCAAACAATCAATACCTTTTTAGATGGTAATAAACCAGATTAATCCCGGATTCCGCAGTAGAAAAAAAGGATCTATTTTTGGTGAATAAATCCAACTGC
>CALMXV010000265.1 GCA_937871155.1 uncultured Taibaiella sp.
AACTTAGGGCAGATGCTAAAAACATAGGTAAGTTTCTTTCTAATTCGTATATAAAAATTAGTCTGGACAAGTACTTTAAGCAGAACCATTTTTATAAAGCTTTTGGCACCGAAACAGCAACACCAGGCTATACGCTACTAAATGCAGGAATAGGAACTGATTTCAAAGCAAAAAAAAGAATCTTATTTACACTTTATTTCAGTGCAAACAATTTGACTAATGTAGCTTACCAAAATCATTTAAGTAGATTAAAATATCTTGACGAAAATAACTCAACTGGTAGAAAGGGAGTATTCAATATGGGTAGAAACTTTAGTCTTAAACTTATTGTACCTATAGACCTCAAGAAATAATATAAAAAATAATTTAACGATGACAAGGAACTACCTATTCTAAAATAAATGGCAAAAAAGTGGGTCAAGTACTAAATTTTAAATCAGTTGATGTTCAACATTTGTACTTTGATTAAAATTTAGCATTCAAGCCCACTTCTTTGAACTTAGGTTCTAAAAATTAGAAGGGAGATTTTTAAAAATTATTTCTAAAGTTGGTATAATTTAAAGAAATATTTTCCTAACTTGGCTATTATAAGTGTCATTCAAAAGCTACTAATAATGCCAAAACAACCACAAGTATATTGGGCTATTAATATCCGTCATTTACGAAGAAGAAAAAATCTAAGTCAAGATGAATTAGCCTTCAGCTTGAATATATCTCGCTCTAAGCTCAATGCACATGAGAATGGGCAAACCATCAATCCTACCATTGATGACTTACTCAACTTCTCCAGTTATTTTAAACTGAGTATCGACAATTTAATCAAGTTAGACCTTTCAAAACTATCAGAAGTGAAGCTACGCGAACTAGAAGCAGGCAACGACACCTATACTGCCGGCACCCAACTTCGCATGCTTGCTACGACCGTCAATGCCAACAACCGAGACAACATAGAGTATGTAACCCAAAAAGCAAAAGCGGGTTATCTAGATGGCTATGCCGACCCTGAGTTCATCAATAAACTTCCTATATTTAATCTGCCGCATTTACCGGTAGATACTAAGTATCGCATGTTCCCAACTGTAGGCGATAGCATGTTTCCAATTCCTGAAAATGCTTTAGTGATTGGCAAGTACCTAGACGATTGGAACCACATCAAGCCGGAAACCCCTTGCCTGGTGATAACAAAAGATGAAGGTATTGTGTTTAAGTTAGTAACCAGTCAAATCAAAACTAATCGCACCTTACTCTTAGCTTCCCTAAATAGTTTTTATCAGTCTTATGAAGTGCCAGTAGAGAATGTGGTAGAGATATGGCAGTTTGTCAATTACCTAGCAGATTCCATACCGGTTGCTGCTGCACCTATTCAAGAGCTATCGCGAGATGTGCAAGAAATGAAAGCCGCTTTAAAAAAATTGGAGAATAAAAAATAACTCGCTATTCACCTAAGTGGCCAGTAGCTTTTATCATTCTATCATTGCCACTCATGTCTTTCTGTAACGTTACTTCTTTAAAATATTTTTGAAGGAGTTGCTGAGTTGCTGGTGCATAATCTTGATGAATTTCTAAGTAAACACTTCCTGATGGAAGGAGATGATCACGAGCAAATAGCGCAATTTTACGATAGAAAACCAACCCATCATCATCCGGTACAAATAAAGCCAGATGCGGCTCATGAGCTACTACATTATGCGGTATTATCTGCTTTTCTGAATAAGGAATATAGGGAGGATTGGAAATAATGCTATCAAACATTCCTAGTGTAACCCAAGTAGCTTCATCCAAAAAGTCGAGATGAATCAACTCTATAAGAGTGTTTAAATTTTGTGCATTTATTGATGCAACTTGAAGCGCTTCTTTACTAATATCTATAGAACTTACTTGGGCTTTAGGTAGCTTTCGCTTTAAACTAATCGGAATACATCCACTACCAGTTCCGATATCCAATATCGAACAAGTCGGTTGTTGTTCCCAATCATTAACGACCCATTGTACCAACTCTTCTGTTTCTGGACGAGGGATAAGCACCTGTTTGGTTACTTGAAAAAGTGCATCCATGAACCAACAAGAGCCAATAACATATTGTATAGGCACTCCTTTTACTAATTGTTCTTGTGCTTGTAAATGTTGCTGAAGTTGTGCTGAAGAAAATTGAAGTTCTTTGTTTAAAAGTCGCTCTACCCGCGACATTCCGGTAAGATGCTGCAACCACTCATGGCTAATAGCCGCAGCTTCTCCATCCTCATAAATAGAGGTCAACAGATTTTTTAATTGATAAAAAGCTTCTTGAATTGAGACCATGAAGGGAACGCTTAATGTGCAAAATCGCTATCAAAATTCACCATTCTTTCAATGGGTGGATTATAATAACCAAATTTCAGCTTGGGGAACTCTTCTTGTAACAAGTCCATCATTTGTCGGATTCCTATAAACTCTCCCGTATCGGTAACTCCTATTTTACCCAAATACCAATCTGGGTCAATATTAAAATTGCGCCATTGTATCATTCTAAGATTCGTATCAGCTATTACCCTTCTTAAGGCTTCATACTCTGCAACACTATCCGTCATACCCGGGAAGGTAAAATAGTTTAATGACGACCATCCCTTATATTTATCTGCTATTTTCAAGCTTTCTATCACCTCTTCAAACTGATAATTGTTGGGTAAGTAATAACGGGTATAAATTTCTTTTTGAACTGAATTTAGGCTGACACGAATGCTATCCAATCCTGCTTTAAACAACTGTTCTACGACTTCAGGTTTGCTTCCATTCGTATTGATATTAATACTTCCTTTTGCAGTATGCTTGCGCATTTCTATAATAGACTCTCTTAATACTTCACCCATCAACAATGGCTCTCCTTCACAGCCTTGTCCAAAACTTACAATAGGAAAAGGGGCAGATTCCAAGTGCGGTACCGTATATTCTACGATTTCAGCTACAGTAGGCTTAAAAGACAATCGGTCTTGTGCGGCAAGTATTGTTTCTTCTTCTGGCTGGAAAGAGATACAACCTAGGCAGTTGGCATTACAAGCTGGTGAAGCCGGTATCGGACATTCCCATCTTCCTAAAAAATAATTTCTAGCTGCAGGGCAATGATAGGTCAGAGCGCAGTTTTCGGCAATATGCTTCACCAATCTATTATGCGGATAATCGGTTAGCAAATGACTCACTCCTTCTTTCACCAAGCCTTCATCATAGCCTTTCGCTTCTTGACGAATATCTTTTTCTATTCGAATAGCCGTGACATAAAATTGATTTTGATACCAACCGGCAGCAGTATAACAATGTAGCGGAAGTGTTTCAGCACCAGCCTGTGTTTCATAAGCTGCTAGATGCAATCCTGTATGAGCCGGAGGAATAAATGCCGCTACTGCCCAGCCTTTATCACATAGGCGCAGCTCACCCGTCACTACATCTATACCGATACCTGCACGTTGTGGAAGCTCATATAAATTACCGCCATCTGGGAGTAGGATCCAGTCTTCAGGAGCTACCGGTAAGGCATCCCAGCCACTACGGCCTACAGCATAGAGTGAGGTATCTTCAAAAATATTTCCTTTTCCGTCGGAGTATAAGAGGTATGGTTGCATGGAATCAATGAAGCTGCAAAAGTAACGAGAACTTTCGGCATCTGTTAGAAAGCAAATAAATGAACCTAACTAAGCATTTGATATGCAATAAATGAGCCTATATACGCAAGCACAAACATGTACACAAACTGTATCATGGGATATTTCCAACTGCGAGTTTCGCGTTGCACAACGGCTAAAGTACTCATGCACTGCATTGCAAATACATAAAAAATCAATAAGGAAACGCCAGTAGCTAACGTATAAACAGGGGTGCCATCTTTTCGTTTTGCTTGTTGCATTTTTTCTCTTAGATGCAAGTCAGTATCTCCTTCACCAATACTATAGATGGTAGCCATAGTGCCTACAAATACTTCACGCGCTGCAAAAGAAGTAATCAAGGCTATACCAAT
>CALMXV010000266.1 GCA_937871155.1 uncultured Taibaiella sp.
TGCACCTTGCTATGGAGTTAGGCAGAAGAGGTACTAGTTCTAATGGATTGATAAAATCTAATTTTATTAAATTTTCCATTGGTATGTCACTCAACGATCGTTGGTTTATCAAACGTAAGTATGACTAAGCTATTTCAAAAGATAAAAGAAACCAACACCCTGAAGACTCTTCAGGGTATTTTGTTTTTATTTTTAGTGGCCTGTCAAAACAAAACAGAAGAAATAAAAGAGCTGACCGATAAGCTCTCTATGCAAGAAGATAAAGCTTATGGAGTAACCATCATCTACAGCGAACAAGCGCATGTAAAAGCCCAACTATATGCTACGGAGTTTGTTCATAATGCTCAAGCTAAGCCTTCATATTTTGATGCTAAAAAAGGATTGAAGATTGAATTCTTTGACGATAGCACTCATGTAGAAAGTACCCTGACTGCAAGATATGCTCGCTATTATGATCAAGAAGGTAATATCCTTATCCGAGATAGTATTGTAGTGGTAAATAAAAAAGGAGAACAACTACAAACCGAGGAATTAGTCTATAGTCAAAAGTTGAAGAAGTTTTACACCGATAAACCGGTAAAAATAATCACACCAGAACAAACGCTTTATGGTGATGGGCTTGAAGCCAATGAAGACTTTAGTGCTTATACCATTAAAAATATTAAAGGAACCCTCAGGGTTGATAATACTTCTGTAATGCAATAGGATAAAACATACCAATAAAAAAAACGGTTAGTGAATGAAATAAAGTACTCTCAACTAACCGTTTCAAACTTTTTTATATCGTCTTACTATTTCTTTTCTATCTCTGTATCGTCAATCACTTCATCTGCATCATTCAGTTGGATATTCTTATTACTACTTCTAAATTTAATATTCAACAATTCAACACCTAATGAGAATGCCAAGCAAGAATAGATAATTGATTTATTTATTTCCTGATGGAAGCCGCCGGCAACAAGCACCACTCCTATCACAATCAAGAAGCTTAGGGCTAACATTTGTAAAGTTGGTTGATTATTAATAATTCTGGAAACAGCTCCGGCAAACAGCATCATGATTACGATAGAAACAATAACCGCAATTATCATCACCATTACATTATCTACCAAGCCTACTGCGGTAAGAATAGAGTCGAAAGAGAACACCGCATCTACTAATACAATTTGTAGCAAAACACTTGAAAAACCAACGGATTTCTTCTTCTTTTTGGTTTGCTCATGGGCTTCGTCATGGCGCAGCTTATGATGGATTTCTAATGTACTTTTCACCATCAAGAAGATACCACCAGCTATTAATATTAAATCTTTGTAGCTAAGATCAATGTGGGGGTCTTCAGCACCGGGTAAATTGGGCAACGTAATTACCGGGTCCTTTAAACCAATAATCCAATTGATACATAGCAACAGTAATACACGAAAACCCATAGCCAGTATAAGTCCTAGGTTTCTGGCTCTTCGTTGTTGATTTTCGGGAAGCTTACCCGCTACAATAGAGATGAAGATAATGTTGTCAACTCCTAAGACAATCTCTAAAAAACATAAGGTGATTAAACTTACCCATACAGCAGGGTCGGCAAAATTGGGAAGTATGAACTCCATAAACGTGTATATCTGGCTTTATATAATTACTAAACTATTCTTTTTCTTGATGGGATTTATTGGGTACAGAAATAGGTTCACTTTTTTTTCCGAAAGCAAACTTAAGGAGAACGGGCATTACAGCAATCAAGACGATAGACAAAATAATTGTTTCTAGGTTGTTTTTTACCCAAGCATTATCCCCCAATAAATAACCGGCAGAGACTATAGTGCCTACCCAAATAAACGAACCCAAAATATTATAAAGTGTAAACGTTCTTTTTCTCATGCCTACCATACCGGCGATGATGGGGGCAAAGGTGCGCACAACCGGTAAAAATCGAGCAATAATAATAGCACTACCTCCTTTACGTTCGTAGAACTCTTTGGCTTGGTGCAAATATTTTTTCTTAAAAATCCATGAGTCATCTCGTTGCATCAGCATTTTGCCAGAACGTTTCCCAAACCAATAGCCTACATAATTTCCAATGATTCCGGCTACTGAAATAAGAAGCAGCCAATACAACAAATGCAATACAGGATGCATATTTGCAGGCATGATGTTCGCTAAAAGTATTCCGGTAACAAACAGTAATGGGTCTCCGGGTAAGAAGAACCCGATTATAATTCCCGTTTCAATAAAGATAATCAGCAAGACTAAATACAAACCGCCATGCATCATAATCCATTCCGGATTCGTGATATTATTAAGTAGTTCCATCATAAGATTCGAAATTTTTAAGATGATTTATTACCAATTGCCTCCTATAGCTCTATAAAGTGTTACCAAATTATATTGTAAGGATTTTTGTGTTTCGATGATGTTGAAGTTGGCTTCTAGTGCGATTCTTTGAGAAGTTATTACTTCCAAATAAGTAGCATAACCCACTTTATACAATTCGTTGGAAGTAGCCACTGCTTCAGTCAGCAATATCGTTTCTTGTGCGTTCAGGTTATAGATTTCGTTTAGCTTGTTAATATTGGATAGTGTTGTTTCTATCTCTTGGTAAGCATGAAGTATCGTTTTATAATAAGAATGATAAGCTTCTTGTTGTGCTGCTTTAGATTGATTTATAGTTCCACGTATGGCACTTCTATTGACTAAAGGGGCTGCCAATCCGGAAACTACTCCAAAAGCCAAGGAAGCAGGGTTAAATAATAAGGTGCTATTAAAAGAACTATAGCCTAAAGATGGCGCTAAGGTCAATGCGGGCAACAATGCTGCCTTGGCTGCTGCCACATCGGCTTTAGTAGCTTTTAGCTCCCATTCTGCTTTTAAGATATCGGGGCGTTGTTGAAGTACTATTTGTGGCTGTAGCATTAAGTGTAAAGAAGCTGTACGTGACAAAGGGAAGTCTTTACTTCTTGCTATGTGTTGTGGAAACTGACCCAGTAAAATATTTAGTTCATTTTCTACCCGGATGATTTCTTGTTGATGCGCTACCACAGCACTTTGAGTGCGTAGGTGCTGTGCCTGAAACTGCTGTACCGCTAACATGGTAGCGCGACCTACTTCTTGCTGAACAATGGCTATTTGCACTATGCTATCTTGTAGGGCAAGGTTTTGTTGTAAAATCTCCAACTTAGCATCAAGTGCTAAAAGATCATAATAACGGAAAGCTACTTCCGCCACGATTGCTGTCACCACTAAATTTCTTCCTTCTGTAGATGCCAACCATTGCAGCTTTGCAGCCTTTTTCATATTACCTAGCTTGCCCCACAAGTCTATTTCCCAGCTGCTGCTTAGCCCTAAGAAAAAATCTTGTACAATCGGTGTTGATACTTTTTGTTGGTCGTTGATATTGGGGGATAGATTGGTATCATAGTTTCCGACACCTTCCATGGTATAATCACCATACTTTCTAACACCGGCATTAGTACCCGCGACTATATTAGGTAATAGGGCGCCTTTTCTGATTTTATAATAAGCCTTAGCACTATTAATGCGTTGCTCGGCTATCAATACATCCGGATTATTTTTTACAGCCGTTTGAATCAATGCGATTAAGATACTATCCGAAAACACTAGTTGTTTGGTAACGGCAATTCCGGTTAAAGAATCTGCACTATGAGAAAACTGAGAGGGTGATGGAATAGGAGCTTCGGCTTTTACTGCCTTTAGGCTTCCACAACTAGAAGCAATGGTGCTGAACAACAACCCTAAGGCTACTATCCATGAATATTTATTGAGGATTCGATTCGTCATTATTCAAAGTCATTTGGATGATTAATGTTTGATAGGTTGTTGCTTTTTCTTTTTTCCTAATGAAGCAAACAAGACA
>CALMXV010000267.1 GCA_937871155.1 uncultured Taibaiella sp.
TGTTGAATCCAAAATGTATATGCCCTTTTTCCCATTGATTAGTTGTTTGTCCAATAACGGCTCTTTCAGATACACCGGTAGCATTGCTAAGCATTAGCTGAAAAATGTGCCCACCTGTTTCAATATCTAATCCAATGGTAAGAGAGTTTTGGGAAGCAACTCTTTTATATGCATCGGGTACAAAATAATATTCACCAGTTAAAGCCAATCGTTTAGATAGTTTCAATCTACCACCCAACCCAATAGCAAAAAGATCATTTTTCTCAGAGCGATAATCCACCAAATTATAATGAATATGCGTAGGCATTACTTGTAAAGAAAGCCAGCTATTAAACTTTCTAGCAATCAAAACCTGATTGATATAAGCCAGCCTATTGGAAAAATAATACTCTTTACCAACGGGTACTGTAACATCCATAGAGTGAATAGATATAGCACCGAGATAACTGATGCTTATAGGCGTACCACCATTATTTCTTTGACGGAGTAACCGCAGTTTCAAAAAACCATCATATTCTTTCATGAAAGAACTTCTACCAAAGCCTACCATCAACCAGTTTGTGATGCCATAGTCAAAACCAATTCTAGTAGTAGCATTGTCCAAACCAAAAAACTCTTTAAGCCCCTCACTCATGCTACCAAAACGATGATTGACTCTAAAGTCTAAGACACCTTTCCCCAAATTTTCGATGCTATGTGCGTTGGCTATACGTGTAGTTTTAAACGTTGCAATAGTGATATCTTTTGTTTTTGAAACAGGTTCTTGATCTAATAAAGCCATTAAGTCATCGCTACTATCAGTAGTATCGGTTTCTTGTGCAGAAACAATAAAAAAGCAACTCTGAAAGAATAGGCTTAATAAGAATATTTTTCCTTTTTGAATCATAGCATTTCAATTTGATGAATGGAGGGTTTAGGTTTATAAACTATTCATTAAACAGTTTACGGTCACTTCTATTTCTTTAGCTATTTTGCCGGCAGTGATTGTAGGTATCTTAATGTTATAGTCAGCAGTTTTTACTTTGAAGGTTGCATTTAAATTTGGCTTCCCATTTCTAATGAGTACGGATCCTCCTACTTGCACTTCTTTAGTAACACCATGAATCGTTAGTTGCCCCGAAGTTTTAACAGGATAATTGCCATCTTTTGAAAAGTTGATGGAGGCGATATCCAACAGCTTCCCTTTGAACTCAGACTTGGGAAACTTATCACTTTCCATATAGTTTTCATTAAAATGTTCTTGCATCATTTGTTTTTCAAAACGAAAACTCTTGATGGGTACGACAAATATCAAATCGCCTGTTGCAGTATTTAAAACACAAGAAACATCGTTATTAATTGCTTCAATATTTTCAATTGGAGTAGAGGAAAAGAAGGTAATCTTTCCAGTTCTAGTCAAAAGTTTTTGAGCAGTTATGTTGCTGGCGTTGGCAACAACTAATAAGAGAATTAAACATAATTTTTTCATGGTCCAGTTCAATTTTTATAATGTAAAAGTTTAATTATTTAGAGCGCCATTAGCAACCCAAGACTTAATTTTTGAGATAGTACAATTGTCCAATTTAGCCGCATTTCTAGGCATAGGAATATTACCGGTATGCTCTATTGCTATTACTAACTTTCCATTGTTTGCTACTGTAGCCAATGCTGCATAAGTAGAAAAATCATATCCAGAAGGAGTGACTCCTAAGTGGCAACCAGATTTCACACAATTAGTTTGAATGATGGGTTGGATCACTTTTGCATAGGTTACATTAGTAGTATCGCAATTGTTAGAAGGATATAAATCTTCAGCATTGTCGTAATAACAACTTGAAAAAAACACGGTAAGTATTAAAAATCCTGAAGCAATATTTTTCATGGTTATTAATTGTTTTGAGCGCCGTTTGCTATCCATTTTTCTATTTTTTTTATTTCACAATTATTAAGTTTCATTCCCCCTTTGGGCATTGCTGAATATCCGGGTTGATGATTGATAGCTCCCAATAGCCGTCCTTGTTGAATCGGTACTATCAACCCACTGTAGTTTTCATAATTGTACCCTCCGGAAACTGTGGTAGCATTATGACAACCGACACAATATTTTTGAATCAATGGACGAATATCCGCCGCATATTTGAAGGAGGAAGTATCGCAGTTTGATGGGCAGTTGGTGGTATTGGGCGCGCCTCGTAAAATCCAATCCTTTATGATATCTTGTTGAGTGATAGTAAGCGGAGTATTAGGTGGGGGTGGCATTCTGTCTTTATGATCTTGTTCGGTTATCTTTTCCCATAACTCCGTATCATTTAAATTTCCAGCTTTAAACTTTTTTGAAGTAATAGTTGCATAAGAAGTAAACACATAACCTTTTTGTTGGGTGATAGCATCATGACATCCGCTCTTAG
>CALMXV010000268.1 GCA_937871155.1 uncultured Taibaiella sp.
CTCATCAGGAATATGGATAAACGAATACTGATACTATTGATAAGTTGTTTGGTCGGTGGCAAGTCTATTGCTCAGAAACGAATTTATGTCAATGAATATTTGAATATTGGTGTAGGTGCTAAAGGCCTAGGTATGTCCGGTTCTCAATCTGCTTCAGCCAATGATGTAACAGCAGCTTATTGGAATCCTGCAGGATTGATGCAGATTAACCATGATTATGAAGTAGGGCTGATGCACGCAGAATATTTTTCTGGCAATGCCAAATATGATTACGGAGCCATTGCAAAGCCTTTGAAAGATAAGAATAGAGTTGTGGGGTTTTCCGTACTTCGTTTTGCTATTGATGATATCCCGAATACCATAGATTATATACAGCCCGATGGCTCTTTTGATGAAAGTAAATTGAAATCTATGTCGGCAGGCGATTATGCCTTCTTATTGTCTTATGCACAAGGATTGAAATTGTTTAAGAACACTGCTATACAAACAAGCATTGGGGGGAATGCAAAGGTTATTTATCGGCATTTGGGAAAAATGGCTAATGCTTGGGGCGCCGGTGTAGATATTGGGTTGCAGGCACGCTATAAGCAATGGCGTATAGGGGTAATGGCTAAAGATATTACTACAACTTATACCGCTTGGAGTTTTCATTTATCAGAAAGAGAAAAACAAGTCTTTGGACAAACAGGTAATGAGATACCTATAAAGTCTTATGAAATCATGTATCCAAGGCTGAATATCGGAGTAGCCAGACAGTTGATGCCTAAGGAAAATAAGATACAAGTCAATGCAGAGTTTGGTTTCGACATGACGACTGATGGCAATAGAAATACATTAATCCATTCTGGTACGGTGAGCTTAGACCCTCACATGGGCATTGAAGGGAGCTATAAGAACACCCTATTCTTAAGAGCTGGCATTGGTAATTTTCAACGAGTATTAGATGATGCAGATACAAGTAATACCCAAAAAATAACCTTGTACCAACCCGCAGTAGGCTTAGGTTTGGTATTAGGAGTGATAAACATTGATTATGCATTTACAAGTTTACAAACACAATCCAATTCTTTATTTACCCACATTATCTCTTTACGATTGAATATGAATACTCCGGAAAAAGGAACGACCTCTCCATCTAAAGCAAGAAACAAATGATTCGAATTTCACGATTAATATTTTTACTCTTAGTGCTTTTGGTAGCTAAGCTTTCCTATAGCCAGCCTTATGGCAATGAGTGGATAGATTTTTCCAAAACCTATTATAAAATAAAAGTAGGAGCAGAAGGTGTTTATAGGATTAACGCTAATGACTTGTCTGCAATAGGGATACCCAATTCCACGCTGGGTCTCCATTTTCAGTTATTTCATGAAGGTATAGAAGTACCTCTTTATGTAAGTAATAATGGTTCCTTTACAGCAACAGATTTTATCGAGTTTATAGGAGAAAAAGCAAGCGGCTTACCAGATTCCTCCTTGTTTGATAATCCCAGCTGGCAAGCCAATAAAGAACGCAGTCTTTTTGCTGATACAGGAATTTATTTTCTAACCATCAATTCCTCTTCTACCAATCTTCGATACAATCAAGTTGTCAATATCATCAGTAATCCTCCGCCTGTAGAACCTTTTTGTATGGCTACCTCAGCTATACATTATAAGAATGATTTTTTCTCCGGTAAGATTCAATCCGGAGCTCAACCAATCTATTTTAGTACGTTTGATGATGGTGAAGGATTTATTGATGGTGCAAGAAGTATTACCCAACCATTTAGCCTTGCTATAAATACACCAAATGCAGTAAGTGGGCAAGTAGCTTCTTTGAAAACTGCCATTTTACGAAGTACTTACAATACCAATCCTGAACATGTTACCGTTTCAATAAACAATCAACAAATAGCAGACTCTATTATTGGACGTAATGAAACTGAACAGTTCAATTTGTCTATTTCATCATCATTACTAACACAGAATAACACTATTCAATTTTTAGGTGTCTCAGCCGGTCCTTATACTTACGATTTTTATGGTTGTAGTTATATCATCATTCAATATCCGAGAGACTTTAATGTGTCAGGTCTTTCTAATTTCAGTTTTTCTCTGGCTGCTAACGTGCAACCTCAGTACTTAGAATTTCAAAATTTCAACCACAATAATACCCCTCCGAAACTCTTTGACATCACCAATAAAAAATGGTATGCTGGAGATATAGCTATAGCAGGTCTGACAAGGTTTCTAATTGACCCATCAGCTACAGAAAGAAAGTTAGTTTTAATTGCTCAGAGTGGAAGTAGTAATGTGCTTGCTTCAACTATATCTTCGATACAGTTTAAAGACTTCTCATTAGCAGCCAGTCAAGGAGATTATATCATCATCACTCATAAAAATTATCAATCTATCACCAACGGTAGAAACTATGTGGATGATTATAAAAACTATAGAAGCAGTATCACCGGCGGCTCTTTCAAGCCTGTATTAGTGAATGTAAATGACCTTTATGATCAGTTTGCTTATGGTATAGAAGCACATCCTTTAGCTATCAAACATTTCTTGCAATTTGCTTATAACTCATGGACAGCAACCCGCCCTAAACAACTTTTTTTAATAGGGAAAGGTATCTATTATAGTAACAATCCTAACTACTATTCCAATCCTCAAGCCTATTCTTTTAGTGGAAACTTACCACCCTTTGGTTATCCGGGTTCTGATGTAAACTATGTAAATTTTTTACCCAATAAATTGCAAGCAATCAATGTAGGGAGGCTTTCAGCCTGGTCTCCGCAAGAGGTCGGCGACTATCTGGATAAGGTAAAACTTTATGAACAAGCGTTGCAAACCCCAGCACAGCCTACTTATGCATCCGAGCAATGGAAGAAAAAAGTATTACATGCTGCCGGCGGACAAGATGCCAATGAGTCGGCAAGCTTTATGCAAACTCTTTCTAATAGCGGGCAAATCATTCAGGATACTTCCTTTGGTGCTACAATAGCCAAAGTAATGAAGACGACTACCAATGCTATAGACCAAACCTCCAACGCAAGTATTGATAGTCTGATTAACGAGGGACTTTCCATCATCACCTATCATGGTCATGGTTCTGCAAATGCTATGCAATTAAATACACTTAACACTCCTGAAAAGTATATTAATTCACCAAAGTTTTCTCATTTCATCGGGTTGGGATGCGACATCTCACAGATTTATACGTTAAGTTCATTAAAAACAATTAGTGAGAAATATTTGTATTCTAATGGGGGCGGTTCCGTTTCTATTATTGCCAGCGACAACCTTCAATATGCCGGATTTCACCAAGTGTATCTCCCAAAAATTTATACTAGCATTTCTAAGTTGAACTATGGTAAGACAATCGGCGACCATACGACTTATGCTTACAATACCATTAGAAGTAGCGACATCTCTGACTTTACTTTTTTTCATTTAGAAAGTATGATTCTACAAGGAGACCCCGGATTAAAATTTTATAGTCCTTTAAAACCAGATTATTTTGTTGACGCATCATCTATTGCTACCATACCCGTGAATGTCACAACGAATCTAGATAGTTTTACATTTAAAATAGTAGTCTTCAATCTTGCTAAAGCCATCAATGATACTGTTACTTTAAAAATTGAACATATTAACCCGGCTAATATTACTAGCATCGTTAGTCAGAGGAATATTCTTCGGTTGTATAATAGCGATACCATTTTACTAAAATTGCCTATTGATAAAGTAAAGGATATTGGGCTAAATAAATATCGGTTCACACTTGACCCCAATAACCAACATGATGAATTAAATGAATTGAACAACGCTACAACTGTTGATTTATTTATCTATTCGGATAATTTAATCCCGATTTACCCACAAGAATATAGCATTGTTTACCAGCAGCCCTTAACTCTTAAAGCCTCTACTTTAAACCCATTTCGGAAAATGGGTAAATACAAAATTGAAATAGATACTACTACACTTTTTAATAGCCCTCTAAAGCAACAAACTACTATAACTAGTGTAGGAGGTGTTATCAAATGGACACCGAATATTAGCTATAAGGACAGTACTGTTTATTATTGGCGTACTGCTTTCGACAGCACTATCAATGGTGATTACAAATGGTCGAACAGCTCCTTTATCTTCTTAGGAAATGGGTCATCAGGGTGGAATCAATCACACTATTATCAATACCTCAATGATAATTTCACCTCATTAAATTATGGCAACGATAGAACATTCAAATACCCTATAGGCAAGAAAACTTTAGAAGTATTTAGCGCTGTATATAGCGAATTGCAAGGTACTACACCTTGGAACAACTCAGTGTATTGTAAAATTATTTTTGAAGGTAATGATATTGAATTAGTGGGTTGTGCGCCTTGGAAGGGAACATTGCAAATTTGTGTGTTCGACTCAGCAACTGGAGCAATTTGGAACAACTCAGGAAGTGATTTCGGCTCGTATGCATCTTGTAATAGTGTCAATAATAAAAAAGTTTATGAATTTCCTATGAACACTCTTGTTGGAAGGAATAATGCAAAGCGATTACTTGATTCTATCCCTTCCCATCATTATGTTTTGATAAAAAATCTGATTAATGATTTAGATTATGATACAGCATTGGTGGATGAATGGAAACAAGATGTGCTTATTAATGGCTCCGGGCAGTCTTTGTATCATACAATAAGCAATATGGGTTTTATTCTGATTGATTCTTTTAATAGACCAAGGCCATTTATGTTTTTTAGAAGAAAAAATGATAACACCTTTCCTATAACACAAATTATGGGCAACTATGCTGATACCATCATTCGTACATTTAAT
>CALMXV010000269.1 GCA_937871155.1 uncultured Taibaiella sp.
GGGAGTACCCAGTTGATTTATCTAAAAAAATCTCTACTGCGTAATCTGGGTTAAAAAATAACTACTAACGGTTGTTTCAAAAACTTCTGGCTAACTATGCACACTAATTGCTGGTTTAGTCTTCATGATAGCTTCTATACGATTGATAATTTCTGAAGTCAACTTTGGATATACTTCTAAAGCCTTTAGATTTTCGAGCAACTGTGCTTCTTTGGTGGCACCCATTATAGCAGACGTAACGTTTGGATTGTGAATACACCAAGCAATTGCCAAAGTGGCTAGACTTGTATGTAGGTCATCAGCTACAGCTTTTAGGTTGCGAATGTTTGCAATTCGCTCTTCCGTATAGGTCTTGTCTTTTAGCCATTCAAAACCTTCTAAAGCAAGACGAGAATCATCGGGAATGCCTTCGTTGTACTTACCGGTCAACAATCCGGAGGCTAAAGGGCTCCAAATTGTAGTACCCATTCCTATGTTATTGAATATAGGTTGATACTCTACTTCCATCTTGTACCGTTCTAATAAATTGTATTGAGGTTGCTCTACCGCAGGACCTTCTAAGCCTAAACGTTGTGCATGAAGATGCGCTTCCATAATGGCTACACCACTCCACTCACTCGTTCCCCAGTATAATATTTTACCTTGCTGTATCAAGGTATTCATAGTTCTCACTACTTCTTCAATCGGTACATTAGGATCCGGACGATGACAATAAAAAAGGTCTAAATAATCTACCTGAAAACGCTCAAGTGCTTCATGACACGCTTCCATCAAATGTTTTCGACTGAGACCGGTCTGATTGGGCTTATTATCTGCACCTCTCCAGCCAAAAAAAACCTTAGACGATATCAGATAAGAGGATCGCTCCCAAGATTTGTTTTTCAGTATTCTACCCATCATTTTTTCCGATTCACCTCGAGAGTATATCTCTGCATTGTCAAAGAAATTTACTCCATGTTCATAGGCAATACTCATCAGTCTATCAGAAATAGGGTCTGCGATTTGCTTGGCAAACGTAACCCAAGAACCAAAGGATAGTACACTTAACTGCAGGCCTGTGGTACCCATTCTTCTATATTCCATCGTATAGTATTTAATAGGAAAGATAAGCAGTTTTATCTATTACTCATTTACTGTTTTACTGTTTTGCTTTTCAAATTCTTATTCCAATCTTTACTATTATTCACTAAAATTTAACACCATGAACATGAAAAACATCTTCAAAATGATTAGGGGGGGGGTAATTTCCCTTATCGCCATGAGTAGCCTTCCTGTAGTCGCTCAAACACTTCCTAGTTTGCCGGATGTGTTTGTTTCCAATGTAACAACAACCGACAATGGAGTGCCGGATGATAAACTAGATGATGTAGTGGTCAATGCTGATATGCTACGCAATGCCAAAACCGGCGATTATTTCCTAAGCGCCTGGTACGATGGGCAGGATGATGGCACTGGTGCAGGAGGACATATCTGGATGAAACTTAGCCCCAATGCAAATACCATGTAGTTTCGTGCTACTCCGGTGAGTACCTTGACAGGAAAGAAAAATACCTTATATCCCAATCCCGCAACCAACCAAATATTTATCAATGTTTCTACTGAATATACTATTTACAACCAGCAAGGACAAAGGGTAAAGAAAGGAAACTGTAACATAGGGGAGGCTGTGGATATAACACAACTGCCGATAGGTAATTATCTATTGCAAACAGCAAACGGAGACAGTTATCAATTCATCAAACAATAAGGAAACAAGATATGAAACAATTTTTTTTAATCCTTATTATTTTGAGTAGTCCTTTAGGGTTATTGGCTCAAAGCAAACCTTTGTATATTGCTGACACCTCAGTATCTCCTTTCAATACAGTTCCAATGACAGGGGTGGTTCCATTTGATGGATATGATAACATAGTACAATTGATTTATTACCATTGCGATTTTCCGGGAATGCCGATTCAGGGGCAGATAACTGATGTTTATATCAGAATGGGGTGTATAACGCCTAAGGGGGCTTCCCTTAAAGGACTTTCCATAAAGATGAAGCCAACTGGTGTATCCTCATTTTCTTATAACATTTATGGAGCAAACAATATTATAGAAACAGGTTTGACAACTGTTTTCTATGATAGTACTTATGTACTAAAAGATTCATTAGCCTATGGCGATTGGTTGCGGCTACCCCTGAAGGTTCCATATACTTATTCCTTCGTGTCTGGAGGAGATAGCTCCAGAAATCTGATGGTTGAATTTTCTCAAGACTCAAGTCGGCATCCAATTGGCAAATTTGAAATTTTTGCATATGGCAATAATGGTGGTTTCAATAAATGGTTAGAAGCAATTAGAGTTTCCAATAATTTAAGTTGGGTTACACCTTCACCATTGTCCATGCTTATCGGTTTCAATCCCAAACCAGATCCGCCATTGGGCATTCAAGCTACCGAAGTAAAAAGGGTAACAATCTTCCCCAACCCGGCAAGTCGCCTCATCTACCTCAGTCATAGCGGCAACTATACCATCAGCACCTTACAAGGTGCCATAGTGCAGCAATGTGAAGGTGATGTCGCCAATATTGCCAGCTTATCTCAGGGATTATACATCGTTCAGTTAACTACTAAAAATGGAGAACGGCTGGTGGGGCGGTTTTTGAAAGAGTAAGAAGAGCAATAGAATAGTTTCAGCGAAACCCCAAAGACAATGACATCATAATTTTAGCAATGCCCCCAAAAAAGTAAGACACTAAATGGGGGCATTGCTTGTTATAAAAATTGGACGGGAGTGTAAATGCAAATCTAGTAGGTAATCTGCTGTTCTTCCAATTGAGGCATTTTACGAAACTCATATTGCTGATTGCGCAGCTGTGCTACAAAGCCTGCTTCGTTGATTGCTGCTTGAATACCCTTTGCGGTAAAGCGATGTGGTGCACCTGCCGCGCTTACTACATTTTCTTCAATCATGATAGAGCCAAAATCATTTGCACCGGCATGAAGGCATATTTGAGCTACCTTTTTACCTACGGTGAGCCAAGAGGCTTGAATATTCTTGATGTTCGGCAACATTATACGACTTAAGGCTATCATACGTATATACTCTTCGGCAGTGGTGAGGTTTTTAGTTCCTCGAATTCGTTTTAGCAAAGTATCTACATCCTGAAAAGTCCATGGAATAAAAGCGATGAACCCTTTAGCACCTTCCGGCTTTTTAGCTTGTACTTCTCGTATTTTCACTAGATGTTCAAAACGCTCTTCGATAGTTTCTACATGACCAAGCATCATGGTTGCGGTGGTTGTTAGCCCTATATTATGAGCATCGTGCATGATGTCCAACCATTCTTGTGCACTACATTTCCCTTTTGAAATGAGACGACGTACTCGGTCGTTTAATATTTCTGCACCAGGACCGGGCATACTATCCATTCCGGATTCTTTGAGAGCTATCAAAGCTTCTCTTGGTGTTATCTTCGATACTTTTGAGATATGGGCTACTTCAGGCGGTCCTAATGCATGTAGCTTTAGGTTGGGATAAAGCTCCTTTAGTTGTTTAAATAACGTGGTATAATAGTCGATTCCCAATTGCGGGTGATGACCTCCTTGCAAGAGCAATTGTTCACCACCATAACGAAAAGTTTCTTCAATCTTTTCTTTATAAGTTTCAATATCGGTGATATAGGCTTCTTCGTGACCGGGGATGCGATAAAAATTGCAAAACTTACAATTGGCAACACACACATTGGTGGTATTCATATTTCGGTCGATGATCCAAGTAACCTTGCCATGTGGTACTTGCTTTTTACGAAGCTCGTTGGCTACATACATCAACTCGGTTATGGGCGCATTTTCAAACAAAAACACCCCTTCTTCGATACTTAAAAAATCAAAGTTGAGGGCGCGTTGATACAACGCTGATAGCTGCATGAATTAAAAATTTTGTGGGGGTAAAGGTACGAATAAGGGCACCTATGTTGGCAATAGATTTTTAAATAGGGCTTTCACTAATTTTTTATGATGGTGCATAACGAATCAGTCTTGGTTCTTT
>CALMXV010000270.1 GCA_937871155.1 uncultured Taibaiella sp.
TCAAAAACTAAACTGCGACATTATGAAATCGTTTATTTTAAGTAGCTGTTTGGGATTATTTCTTCCTCTTTTGTTGGTAGCACAAAGCACACCACTCTACACCTGTCAACCGGTGGGTATGAATTTGAGTTCATTAAGTACGGGTCCTATTTTTAATTATATACCACCAATTTATCATCACCTGCTGTACAAACACAGCGATTTCCCCGGTATGTCCATGCAGGGGGTAATCACAGACTTGTATGTGCAACTACAATACAAAACTCCAAAAGGATTTAAATTGGATAACCTCACCATCCAAATGGGTATGACCAGCCTTTGCGGCTTTACAATGAGTATGTACATGCAAAATCTGCCTATGATCACTACTGGAATGGATACCGTGTTTTATGATAGTAGTTATATTCTTGCCGACTCTATACCGGCAGGGGCTTGGTGGCGCATTCCTCTCCAACAACCCTTCTCCTACAATTTTACGACCGGCTCTGGAGATAGCTGTAAAAATCTGTTGTTGGAAATTTATGGTAGAGGAGTCCCTGCTTTTGATGGAGCACCCATCGCTGTTTTGGGCATGATGCCGAATTCTTACTTTATTAATTCACCCGAAAGACATCTTTATGCGGATTCTGGTACGAAGTATTATATTGCTGATGCTGCAGCTCTTTATATGATTGGCTTTAACCCCAAACCTGATCCCGTGGGGGTAAAGGAGGTGAGTAATACTCACCTCTCACTCTATCCCAACCCTACAAAAGACAATCTATACCTATCTAGAACCCCACGCCCCAATACCGCCTATACCATCACCGATATCACCGGTAGGCAGTTGTTACAAGGTATGGTAACAGACAATGTTATATCGGTGCTGTCCTTACAGCCCGGGCTTTACCTGCTACGCATCGGCACGGAGGTACTGCGGTTTGTGAAGAAGGAGTGAGGAATGAAATTCATACTGTTTATTAACTTTTGATTAAAGCCATCTGTAAAAAGATGGCTTTAATATCTAGTAGCTATTGTAAAACAATAACTTCCGCGAGTATTTGACTTTTTACTTTGCTATACCGTCACAGGATACATTTCTTCTCTTAATTGTTGCACTCTTTCATCCGACAAATATTCATCAAAAGGCATTTCACGATCGATTAATCCGTTTGGTGTAAGCTCAAACACACGGTCAGCAACAGTTTGCGCCAACTCATGATCTCGAGTAGTAAATAAAATGGTGCCTTTAAAATCTTTCATACCATTGTTCAGCGCAGTAATGCTTTCCAAATCTAAGTGGTTCGTAGGTTCATCTAACATCAATAAGTTTCCTTTCAACATCATCATACGACTCATCATACAACGCATTTTTTCACCTCCACTCAACACGGTACATTTCTTCAACGTTTCTTCACCAGAAAACAACATTCTACCTAAGAAGCCTCGGATAAAGGTTTCGTCTTTCTCTTCTGAATATTGACGCAACCAATCAATCAAGTTTAGGTCAATCCCTTCAAAATAAGAACTGTTGTCGTTGGGTAAGTAGGTCGGTGTAATGGTTACGCCCCATTTGAAGCTGCCGGAATAGTCGGAATCTTCACCTGCAAGTATTTGATAGAACGCAGTAGTAGCAAGGGAATTGCTGGAAACAATCGCTACTTTCTGTCCTCTTTTAATATCAAAAGAAATATTCTTAAAGAAGGTTTCTCCATTCGATAGTTTCTCCAAATCTTTTACTTCTAGTATTTGGTCACCAGCTTCTCTTACTTGGTTGTTGAAGAGTATCGCCGGGTATTTTCTGTTAGAAGGTTTCATGTCCTCCAACTTTATCTTATCTAATGCTTTCTTACGGCTGGTGGCTTGTTTTGATTTCGAAGCATTGGCTGAGAATCGAGCAATAAACTCTTTCAATTCTGCAATCTTGTCTTCTGCTTTTTTGTTGGCATCAGAGCGTTGTTTCAATATCAACTGGCTACTTTCATACCAGAAAGAGTAGTTACCGGAGAAGATAGTAATCTTACCAAAATCAATATCTGCAACATGGGTACACACCGAATCTAAGAAGTGACGATCGTGCGAAACCACTAAAACCACTTTATCATAATCTGCCAAGAAGTTTTCTAGCCAACCGATTGTTTCCATGTCAAGGTCGTTGGTAGGCTCATCCAGCAACAAGATATCCGGATTACCAAATAGCGCTTGAGCAAGCAATACGCGTACTTTCTGGTTACCGTCAAGTTCTTTTAATAATTTATAATGAAGCTCTTCTTTGATGCCTAGATTGCTCAATAAAGTAGCGGCATCACTATCCGCATTCCAGCCATCCATTTCGCCAAAAAGCCCTTCCAATTCACCAGCCTTAATACCATCTTCTTCAGAAAAATCTTCTTTAGCATACAAGGCATCCTTTTCTTGCATGATGCTGAAAAGCTTGCTATTACCACGTATTACGGTTTCCAAAACAGGAATCTCATCAAACTCATAGTGGTTTTGTTTCAACACACTCATACGTTGGTCTTTAGAGATTTCCACTTTACCGGTAGTAGGGTCTATTTCACCGGAAAGTATTTTTAGAAAGGTAGATTTACCGGCGCCATTAGCACCAATGATGCCATAGCAGTTGCCTTCCGTAAACCGTACGTTTACATCTTCAAACAACACGCGCTTTCCATAACGTAGCGAAAGATTAGATACTGATAACATAACTATTTAGAGTACTTTTTTTGAAAATTTATAAAGAGAAAACAAGGGAAAAAAACAATTTGCTCGAATGAATTCATTGTGTTTTCGCTATTTTTTCGAGGCGCAAAGGTAGGAATAAAAACTGCCTATATGAAAAATGAAATTCACATTCAATACAACGTCTCTTTTCAACTACTTATCACAGTTGAAAAATCAACTTCAATTGAACGAAAATCGTTCTCCTTCGGAATTGTATCTTGCATCAATCATTTTAATGGATATCAAACCAAGTTGACAACATGACCATACAATATCTTTTCGAATTGGTAGGCACCGCAGTCTTTGCAGTATCCGGCGCATTAATAGCCAATGAAAATTCAAAGCCTGATTGGTTCGGCGTCACATTTATTGGCTTTATTACTGCTATTGGTGGTGGTAGCCTTCGGGATATGTTGCTAGGTAGCTATCCATTGGTATGGGTAAGTGATGTGAGTTTTTTATATGCTATCATCACGGGTATTGTCTTATCCAGATTGCTATATAAACAGCTTTTAAAACTCCCTAGAACCTTGTTTTTGTTTGACACATTCGGTATCGCTTTATTCACCATTTTAGGAACAGAAAAATCATTAGAGTATGGGTTGAATCCGTTAATTGCTGCTATTATGGGTATGTTTTCCGCAGTGATGGGAGGCGTTATTAGAGATGTATTGACCAACCAAATTCCTGTATTGTTTCAAAAAGAAGTTTATGCTACCGCATGTCTTCTAGGTGCACTTTTATTTGTATGGATGGACCACTACAATATTCCTCGTGATTACAATTTTGTTGTTTCTGGTCTTTTAATTATTATCATTAGAATCATTGCTGTCTATTATAAATTAAGCTTACCCAAGTTTAAAAAAAATGAATAGTTCAAAACACCTCTATTATAAATAACCACATCCTTCAATAGGTAAAAAGTTTTTGCTTGGGAAAAACTCAACGTCAACCTTCAAAACCTTCTATTTATTGAAAGAAAGAAATTTTTTGTCAGATTCCTCATTACTTTTGATTTTATGATTGAGGTTAAAAATATCCGTAAAAGCTTTGGTGGGAAGACGGTATTGCACGAAGTAAGCGCTATCATGGAACCTGGTAAAACCAACTTAATAATTGGAGCCAGTGGAAGTGGTAAAACGGTACTGATGAAGTGCATGGTAGGTTTGGTAAAACCGGATGCTGGACAGATTTTATATGAAGGGAAAGACATCATGACCCTAGATGAAAAAGACCTCAAAATCATTCGCCAAGAAATAGGAATGTTGTTTCAAGGCTCAGCACTCTTTGATAGTATGACCGTAGAGCGTAATGTAAAATTCCCATTGGATATGTTTACCAAGAATACTCATGGAGAGAAGATGAAGCGAGTGGATGAAGTGTTGGCGAGAGTCAACTTAACGGGAGTAAATAAAAAATTCCCTGCTGAAATCAGTGGTGGGATGAAGAAAAGGGTAGCCTTAGCAAGAGCCTTAGTACTAAATCCCAAATATCTTTTTTGTGATGAACCGAACTCGGGTTTAGACCCACAAACCTCTTTGGTAATAGATAAACTCATCAACGAACTCACAGATGAATTTAAAATGACAACCATTATCAATACCCACGACATGAATACGGTAATGGAAAGTGGTGACCACATTGTCTTCATGCAACATGGCATAAAACAATGGGAAGGCAGCAACAAAGACATCATCTTTAGCGATAATGAAAGTTTAAACAATTTTATTTTTGCTTCCGACTTTTTTCAAAAAGCAAAAGATGCCAGCAAACTAGAAGCAGCGCATCTTAAAAACAAAGCTTAATCATAAAAAAAATCGGTAGAAACCGATTTTCTAATCAAAGTTGATTACCCATTACAAAAATTGAACTGATTGCATCTTTAGAAAAAAATGCGATTGCTTGTTTTAATTAAGACGGTGTAGGTTCTATATTCGTTGGTACCGTCAAAAGATGAACAAAAAAATCAGTGCTTTTATATTGAATAAGGTAATTGGGATTACACGTTAATATTTTTACCTTTGCAGCCGTTAAAAAAACTATTCCAAACATCATGTCAGTTTTAGTAAATAAAAATTCTAAAGTTATCGTTCAAGGATTTACCGGTACAGAAGGCACATTCCATGCCACTCAAATGATTGAATATGGCACCCAATTAGTAGGTGGTGTAACACCGGGCAAAGGAGGTTCTCTTCATTTGGACAAACCGGTTTTCAATACAGTTTTAGATGCAGTGAAGGCTACCGCTGCTGATGTGTCTATCATATTTGTACCACCTGCTTTTGCTGCGGATGCAATCATGGAAGCTGCTGATGCCGGTATCAAAGTCATCATTTGTATCACAGAAGGTATTCCGGTACAAGATATGGTGAAAGCTCGTGCTTATATCAATAATAAAGATTGTCGTTTGATAGGCCCTAACTGTCCGGGTGTTATTACTTCAGATGAAGCTAAAGTGGGTATCATGCCGGGTTTTATCTTCAAAAAAGGTCGTATAGGTATCGTTTCTAAATCCGGTACGCTTACTTATGAAGCTGCTGACCAAACCGTAAAAGCAGGAATGGGTATTTCTACAGCTATTGGTATTGGTGGCGACCCTATTATCGGAACTACTACAAAAGAAGCAGTAGAGTTATTGATGAATGATGACGAAACGGATGGTATTATCATGATTGGCGAAATTGGTGGAAACATGGAAGCCGAAGCTGCACGTTGGTTGAAAGACAATATGAGAAAACCGGTGGTGGGCTTTATTGCAGGCCAAACTGCTCCCCCCGGTCGCCGTATGGGCCATGCCGGTGCTATCATTGGTGGTGCTGACGACACCGCTGCTGCAAAAATGAAAATCATGAGCGAATGTGGTATTCATGTAGTAGCAAGCCCTGCTGATATAGGTAAAACTATGGCTGCGGTAATTAAAAAATAAATTTGCCTTCCGTAATTGATATTTACATAAAGCACTCCATCATTTTGATGAGTGCTTTTTTATTTTAAGCAGGTATTCTCTTCTTGCTGCTTCAAAACTATCTACCCTTTCCTGAATCAATTTATTAATAAATACTTTAGAAAAATATAACAGCTAAATTGGTACTTTTGCGCTCTATTTTCCAAATAGCTTGTTATTCAATACTCGAAATATAATACTGGCAATCATTGATTTTTTTCATAAGCCTTTTGCAAGATGGATAGACTTGCAAACCTTTCGCTATCTGGCTTGTGGCGGGTCGAATACAGTATTTGATATTCTTATTTACTTTGTCAGTTACAATTTCATTTTAAAAAAACTACCGGTAGATTTATCCTTCATTACCATCTCTCCACATATAGCTGCCTTTCTAATTTCTTTTACGTTTAGCTTCCCCATTGGCTTTTTACTGTCCAAGTATGTGGTTTTTACAGAATCGAATCTTAAAGGTCGAGTACAGCTTTTTCGCTATGCGTTAACGGTGCTGATGTGCATCTTACTCAACTATGTTTTTATCAAATTTTTTGTGGAGTGGTGCCACCTCTACCCTACTATTTCCAAAATTTTCACCACTGCCATCGTTGCGGTATTCAGCTTCATTTCACAACGTAAATTTACCTTTAAAGTAAAAGAGGCTTTGGTAGAGTCCTGACGAATTTCTCATCCCTGATGAGGCTTTCATAGAATTAAAATCACTTCCCCTAACCCCCCATTTTTCAATTACCTAACTTAACCGCCTATATGACGCTGGAGCAACTAAAAGACATGAGAGAACGGGTGCAGAATTTGCATCGGTTTTTAAATATTGAGGATAGAAAAATAAAAACAGAAAACGACAGACAACTATCTCTTTCCCCTGGTTTTTGGGATGATAATGCCCGTGCCACTTCCATTTTGAAAGAAATAAAAGTCAATAATTTTTGGGTGAGCCTTCATGAGGAAGTACAAAATTCAGTTGAAGACTTTGCCGTGTTATTTGATTTTTGGAAAGCAGGTGAAGCTACAGAACAAGAAGTAAAAGATGCTAATGATACGGCATTAGCTAAGATAGATGAGCTAGAATTCAAATCAACTTTGAATCAACCTGAAGATGAAATGACCGCTCAAATGGTAATCAACTCAGGAGCCGGCGGCACGGAAAGCCAAGACTGGGCAGAGATGTTGTTACGTATGTATCGAATGTATGGAGAGAAACAAGGCTGGAAAGTAGCAGAAGTAGATGTGCAATACGGTGATGGTGCCGGCATCAAACAAGCTACCTTAGAGTTTACCGGTGAGTTTGCTTACGGTCTCCTAAAGGCTGAAAGTGGCGTACATCGTTTGGTTCGTATATCGCCATTTGATAGCAATGCACGACGTCATACTTCATTTGCTTCTGTATTTGTATATCCTCTTATTGACGACTCGATAGAAATAGAAGTAAGCCCAGCAGATTTGGAGTGGGCGTTTTCTCGCTCTGGGGGTTCTGGTGGGCAAAATGTGAACAAAGTTGAAACAGCAGTACGACTGAAACACCTTCCTACGGGCATTATAGTGGAGTGTCAGCAAGCAAGAACTCAAGGTGAAAACCGCGAAAAAGCCTTGACTATGTTGAAAAGCCGACTCTATGAAGAAGAACTTAGAAAAAGAGAAGAAATTAAAAATGCAACCAATGCCAATAAGAAAAAAATAGAATGGGGTTCTCAAATTCGTTCCTATGTTTTTCATCCTTATAAAATGATAAAAGACCACCGCACTGACTATGAGGTGGGTAACGTGGGACCTATAATGGATGGAGAAATAGATGGGTTTATCAAGGCATATTTAATGCTGTTAAAAGAGTAATACCTACTATTTATAAGATAAAAATATCCTTATTTTTGCGAGCCAAAATCAAAAAGACTACCAATTACATTTTTTATTCAACGTTATTTTAGAATTCACCTTATGAAAAAAATACTCTTGTTATCAACAGCAGTAGCCATTAGCTTGGGTAGCTATGCACAGAAATCTCAAATCAAAGCGGCTAAGAATGCCTTGTCGGACAAAGACTATGCCGTCGCTCAAAAAGCAATTGATGCTGCCGTAGCCAATCCGGAAACACAAAACGACCCGGCAGCTTGGAATGTTAGAGGCTTGGTGTATCTAGCCATGCAACAAGCACCCGGCAATGAAGGGAAAACCTATTATGCAGAAGCGGGTAAATCTCTCAAAAAAGTGATAGAACTGAAACCTACTTACGAAAAAGAGGATGTCAATAAAAAATTGCTTTCTGTGACGCTTTATAATTTCAATGATGGTAGGGCTGCTTATGAAAAACAAGATTATGGTAATGCCTATTTACTTTTTGGTGAGGTAGTCAATATCTACAACTTAGATGGTGGAACACGTTTTGCTAGCAATAAACTGTTTGACACCCTAGCTCGCCAATCGGCTACTTACCAAGGCTATGCTGCTTAT
>CALMXV010000271.1 GCA_937871155.1 uncultured Taibaiella sp.
CTAAATTTCAAAGTTTTAAAGTAAAAAGTTGGTTTGATTGTGGTAAAAAAGAAAACCTTCTTACTACCAACGCCATTTTATTAAAAGAACTTGACGAAACTAAAAGCCTTCAACAACACGATATTTATAATAATTCTGTTATCATACCACCTGTTAGTATAGCAGAAGGATGCACCATATCTAATTCAATCATTGGGCCCAATGCCACTATTGGAGAGTTTACAGATATCACCAACTCAATAATAAGGTATAGCATTATTGGGTCTTATACAAAGCTGGAAGATGTAGTGCTTCACTCATCCATCATCGGCAATGATGCCTTTGTACATGGTGTTACACAAAGCTTAAACATCGGTGACAATACAGAAATTGACTTAAGATAGCTTTCTAAATTCAACAGTAGGTATTCTTTATTTTCATCTTTTGATGAACTCATTTCCCTACCTAAATCTTTTCATTACAACTACTTACTATTCATTTTATTTAACTCGATATTTCAACCAATATGTATTCAGGAAAAATCAGTTCGAACCAAACATTATTCGACAATCGCATTACAGCTCTCTTTGGTATTTCCTACCCTATCATACAAGCAGGTATGATATGGGCTTCCGGATGGAAGCTTGCATCAGCAGTAAGCAATGCAGGTGGACTTGGTATAATAGGTGCCGGTAGCATGTATCCTGAAGTATTAAAAGAACATATCCAAAAACTAAAAAAAGTATGCTCCAAACCCTTTGCTATAAACCTGCCTTTACTTTACCCGGATATTGACCAACACATAAAAATTATCCTCGAAGAAAAAGTACCTATAGTTTTTACTTCTGCCGGCAACCCCAAAACATATACTCCCATTTTAAAACAAGCAGGAATAATCGTTGTACATGTTGTAAGTAGTGCCAAGTTTGCTAAGAAAAGTGAAGATGCTGGTGTTGATGCTGTAGTGGCGGAGGGTTTTGAGGCGGGCGGGCATAATGGACGTGAAGAAACCACTTCTTTATGTTTAATTCCTGCCGTAAGACAAGCGATATCTATTCCTTTGATTGCTGCAGGTGGCATTGGAAGTGGCAGAGCCATGTATGCTATGATGAGCCTTGGGGCTGAAGCTGTACAAATAGGCAGTCGTTTTGTATGTTCGCCGGAAGCTTCTAGTCATGATAATTTTAAACACGCTATTCTTAATTCCAACGAAGGGGATACCGTTTTAGCATTAA
>CALMXV010000272.1 GCA_937871155.1 uncultured Taibaiella sp.
AATGCATTTTCAAATTACTATGTACCGATGCTATCACTAGGTCGAAGCTGCTTAAAATAGCATCATCATAATCCAAAGCTCCATCATTTAATATATCGGCTTCAATGCTTTTGAAGATATGAAAAGGAGCATTTGTTGAATTGAGAGCCTCTATTTCTTTATGCTGAGCCACTACTTGTTCCGGCTTTAAACCTCTTGCATAATATGCTGCTTGGGAATGGTCGGATATCACTAAGTATTCATATCCTTGAGTTCGTGCCACAGTTGCCATTTGTGCTATGCTTTCGGCTCCATCACTCCATGTAGAATGGGAATGGATGATGCCTTTGATGTCGTGAGGTTGGATGAGTACTATTTCACTTTCTTGTGTGGCTCGCTGAAGAACACTTGCCTGTTCTCTTAACGGCGCAGGAATAAAAGCTAATTTATTTAAAGTAAAAATGGCTTCTTCATTTTCTAATGTATCAGGGATAGCATATTGTTCATGAAAAGCATCCAAAAATTCTTGACTAGCAGAGGTCAAAAAAAGGTCTTTATAAAATTGTGTTTTAGTCGTAAAGTAAACCTGAATCAAGGGCTGGTTGGGAATCTTAACAGTAGAGATGGTATCACTGACTGCTGTGATAACCACATTGGGAATTTTAGCTATGTTTTGAAATAAAACTTCAGAAGTCAAATCTGTTATTATGTCTATCTTATCTAAGGTTTCTAATTGTCTTTTAAAACCTCCTGTAAGCTCTATCAAATTATTGGGATAGGTTTTTCGCAGGTTGTTTACTAAACCCGTTGCAGTACCACATACTGTTGCCCATAAATAAAATCCTTTAGCTTCTTTTAAAAAGGCAATTGCTTCCAAAATATTTTGCTGCGTCTTGCCCCCTAATCCTTTCACTGTTGCTAAGCGCCCTGTCATACAAGCACTTTCTAATTCATCAATGGTGGAAATATTGAGTTCCTTCCAGACCATTGCAATCTTCTTGGGACCTAATCCTTTTACCTGCATCATCTCTATCACTCCCGGTGGTGTCTGGGTGATTAAATCCTCTAGTTGTTGAAGGGTTCCAGTCTGAAGTATCTCTTTAATTCTAGCTCCGGTACCGGCACCAATACCTTTCATACTAAATAAAGTAACATCATCCATATTCATAGCTGGCTGCGGGAGGTTTTCAATATTATATGCGGCTATGCTATATGATTTTGCACGAAATTCATCTTTATCATGTATCGTCATTAGTTTAGAAAGTAAAGCGAAGTATTCTGCAATGTCGTTATTAGTCATGAATGTTAATTAATGTATTCTTCAAAAATAGGCGATATCCTAAAGGCAACAAAAAAGCTGTCGCGATGGCGCAACAGCTTTAAGAAATATGATTGGATGATTAGTTGATTAGCTTTTTGCTTGTGCAAACTCAACATTGATTTGCATTCTCACTTCATCACTTACTACTGCACCACCCGCTTCAGTCAAAGCATTCCATTTTAATCCAAATTCTTTACGATTAATTTTTCCAGAAGCCTTAAAACCTGCTTTTATATTACCCCAAGGGTCTTTTACAGTACCACCATATACTACAGAAAATTTTACTGGCTTAGTTATATCACGAATGGTCATTTTACCTTCCAATACATAAGCATTACCTTTTACTTTCTTGAAAGATGTGCTTACAAATTTCATTTCAGGATATTTCTCTGCATTGAAAAAATCATCACTTTTAAGATGAGCATCTCTTTTAGGTTCATCCGTATTGATTGAATTGACATCTACAGAAAAACTGATTTGAGCATTATTAAAATCTGCAGTTGGACTTACAATCTTACCATCAAACACTTTAAACGTACCTTCTGTTTCAGAAATCACTAAGTGGTCAACACTAAATTTTACACCGGAGTGTGATTTGTCTAAGTTCCAATTGGTAGCAGCTAATGGAGAAGCAACTTTCTTATCTTCTGCCTTTACGTTCATCTGAAACATTGCCAATGCGCCTAATAAAACTAACTTTTTCATGATTTTTTCCTTTTTTTATTTGTTTCCACAAATGTATGTACCTACATGCAATTTAAAAAATTTCTGTACTCTTGGAAGGAATAATTCTCTTTTTATTAACAACATCATCAATCTATCAACATGTCGTTTGAGAAATTTAAAATCATTTATTCGAACTAAGTAAGTAAATAATTAAGGCTAAATTGCAGTTCATTTTTTGAATTTATTATGACGCTTACACGATTAAAAAATTATGCTGAAGGGCAATGGATTGCTGCTTCAAATAATGGTGAAACTCTTTATAATGCCATTACAGGCGAAGCTATTTATACCGCTGACAGTAACGCTCTAGACTTTGGTGCAATGATGGAATATGCGAGGAATGTAGGTGCACCAGCACTTCATCGTTTGACTTTTCATGACCGTGGAAGAATGTTGAAAGCGCTGGCTATGCATCTTCTAGAAAAGAAAAAATACTTTTATGAATTAAGTGCATTAACCGGTGCTACTAAATCTGATAGCTGGGTAGATATAGAAGGAGGCATTGGTAATTTATTTGCGAACGCCAGCTTACGCAGACAATTTCCAGATGAAACCTATTATGTGGATGGAGACCCGATTGCATTATCCAAGTCAGGTTCTTTTATGGGGCATCATATCATGACTCCCAAAGAAGGTGTAGCCATTCATATCAATGCATTCAATTTCCCTGTTTGGGGAATGTTGGAAAAAATAGCCGTTAACTTATTAGCCGGAGTACCTGCCATTGTAAAACCGGCAACTCTTACTTCTTTCTTAACCGAAGCTGTATTCGAAGAAATTATTCGCTCTAATATTTTACCGGAAGGCTCGTTGCAATTGATCTGTGGCTCTGCTAGAGGCATATTAGACCACGTAAAAAACCAAGATGTAGTCACCTTTACAGGTTCGGCGGAAACCGGAAGAAAACTTAAAGCTCATCCTAGTTTAGTAGAAGAAGCTGT
>CALMXV010000273.1 GCA_937871155.1 uncultured Taibaiella sp.
AAGGCGAATAGAGGTGGTTTTCGGTTTATGCGTACGGATGTATTAGCCGCACAAGTAATCAAACATTTGATGGCATCTGTGCCACAAGTAACGGCGGAAGAGGTAGATGACCTTATAGTTGGAAATGCAATGCCTGAAGCCGAGCAAGGCTTGAATATGGCGCGCTTTGTATCATTGATGAGTTTTGAAACCGATAAAGTATCCGCCATGACGGTGAATCGATACTGTGCAAGTGGCTTAGAAACGATAGCTATTGCCGCTTCGAAAATTCATGCCGGCTTAGCTGATTGTATTGTGGCGGGTGGTGCCGAAAGCATGAGCTTGATTCCGATGGGCGGCTGGCGTGTCGTACCAGAGCCTGCATTGGCATTGAGCCATCCTGATTATTATTGGGGCATGGGATTGACGGCAGAAGCTGTGGCTAAAGAGTTTCAAGTAAGTCGTGATGACCAAGATGCTTTTTCGTTTCATTCCCATCAAAAAGCGATGGTTGCGTTGACCGCTGATAAGTTTAAAGAAGAGATTGTACCGATAACTGTTGAAGAAAATTATTTCGATCCTGCCACACAAACCAAAAAGACAAAAACCATTATAGTAGCTGTTGATGAAGGACCTCGTGCTGATACCAATATGGATGCTTTGGGAAAATTAAAACCTGTGTTTGCAGCTAAAGGTTCTGTAACAGCAGGCAACTCATCGCAGACAAGTGATGGCGCTGCCTTTGTGATGGTGGTAAGTGAACAGTTTTTGAAACGTCATAACTTAACACCCATAGCCCGTATGGTGAGCTTTGCAACAGCAGGAGTAGCACCTAGAATCATGGGTATTGGACCGGTGGAGGCGATCCCGAAAGCCTTGAAGCGTGCAGGTATGAGCTTACAAGACCTACAACTTATAGAGCTAAATGAAGCTTTTGCATCTCAAGCCTTAGCCGTGATTAGAAGCTTAAACCTTAATCCGGAAATTGTGAATGTAAATGGAGGTGCCATCGCTTTAGGGCATCCTTTAGGTTGCACTGGAGCTAAGCTAAGCGTTCAACTGTTCAACGAACTTAAAAGACGCAATCAGAAGTATGGATTAGTATCAATGTGTGTAGGAACAGGACAAGGCGCTGCAGGCATATTCGAACTATTATAGGTTTCCATAAAAAATGTATCAATTAATAATTAAATAAAATTTCAACATACCATAAACGAAATAGCCATGAGTACTGAACAAAAAGTAGCCTTAAGAGGCGGAGAGTTTTTGATAAAAGAAAGCCAAGCTGCAGACATCTTTATACCCGAAGAATGGTCGGAAGAGCAGCAAATGATAGCTGAAATGTGTCGAGATTTTTTGAAGCAAGAAGTCTTTCCAAAACTCAATGAAATAGATGCCCAAGAAGAAGGGTTGATGCCTTCGTTGCTGGACAAAGCCGGCGCCTTAGGTATCTTGGGTATCAGTGTTCCTGAAGCTTATAATGGTATCGGTAAAGATTTGGTAACCTCGATGCTTACCACAGAAATCTTAGGAGCAGGACATTCCTTTGCAGTTGCCTTATCAGCACATACCGGTATTGGCACTTTGCCAATTTTGTATTACGGTACTGAAGAGCAAAAACAAAAATATGTGAGCAAGCTAGCAACCGGTGAATGGAAAGGAGCTTATTGTTTGACTGAGCCAGACTCCGGTTCGGATGCCAACTCCGGAAAGACAAAAGCGGTACTATCTGAAGATGGAAAGCACTATATCATCAACGGACAAAAGATGTGGATAACCAATGGTGGCTTTGCAGATGTGATGACCGTGTTTGCTAAAATAGATGATGATAAAGACCTCAGTGCTTTTATAATTGAAAAAAGTTTTGAAGGTATTTCGCTCAACCCTGAAGAACATAAAATGGGTATCAAGGGAAGTAGTACGCGTCAAATTTTCTTTAATGACTGTAAAGTACCCGTTGAAAATTTGCTTTCTACAAGAGGAAATGGTTTTAAGATAGCGGTAAACATTTTAAATATTGGAAGGTTGAAATTAGGAGGTGCTGCACTAGGGGCATCAAAAGAAGTGGTTTCTAAATCGGTAAAATATGCTAACGAACGATTGCAATTTGGAAGACCTATTTCCAAGTATGGAGCGATAAAATATAAACTAGCTGAGCAAGCCATTCGTACCTATGCTACTGAATCCGCTACTTATCGTGCTACTCAGGATGTAGAGTTAGCTACAAAAGCTTTAATAGCCGGAGGAATGGATGAAGGTATGGCGAAGTTGAAAGGAACCGAACAATTTGCCATAGAAGCCGCCATCATCAAGGTACATGCATCAGAAACGTTGGACTATGTGGTAGATGAAGGGGTACAAATCTATGGAGGTATGGGCTATAGTGCTGAAGCGCCTATGGACAGAGCGTATCGTGATGCTCGTATCAATCGGATATTTGAAGGTACCAATGAAATCAACCGGTTGCTATCGGTGGATATGATGTTGAAACGTGCCATGAAAGGAGAGCTTGATTTAATGGGACCTGCACAGAAAGTAGCCGGCGAGTTGATGAGTATTCCAGATTTTGGAGCTGCGGCTGTAGAAGGGTTTGAAAAAGACCATCAATATATCGAAGGGTTTAAAAAAGCCATCTTAATGACTGCCGGCGCCGCAGTGCAAAAGCTCATGCAAAACTTAGCTAAGGAGCAAGAAATCATCATGTGTTTAGCGGACATGTTGATTGAGACGTATGTAGCGGAGTCGGTTATCTTACGTGTAGAAAAGCTGACCTCGATGAGAGACGACCAGCTCACCACATTGAAAACAGAAATGGCACGTACGTATCTCTATGACGCAGCAGAACGCATACATCGTGCAGGTAGAAATGCTATCAATGCCTTTGCAGATGGAGATGAACGTAGAATGATGCTCATCGGACTGAAACGATTTACAAAAGTTGCGGATAAGAATACAATAGCTTCAAGAAGATTAGTAGCTGAGCAGTTGATTGCAGAAAATCATTATTGTTATTAATAGCATACGGATTAAAAATTATTAGTTAGAAAAGAAGGGTTAGAGAAAATCAAGTATTTGGTAAATATACTAACCCTTCATTATTGGATGATGCTTTATATAAAGTTATGATGTGGAAGGTCAAAGAAATTATGTTTAAATTGACAATGATTTTGAACCTATAATTAAATGAATCCACATTTTTAAACATACGAGCATCCTATGAAAAACGCGATATTCCTTATTTATTGCACCTTGTTGGCAGCTATTGCCCAAGCTCAAACCTTTAATTGGGTAAGGACATTTGGTGGTTGGTCATCAGAAAATGCGGTAGCTACAGCATTAGATGCTGAAGGGAATATTTATACAGTGGGTACATTTACTGGAGCAGTTGATTTTGACCCTAGTTATACAAGTGCAATGCATTTTTCTAAAGGGGAGAATGATATTTTCATCCAAAAGCTGGGCACTAAAAGTAATTTTATTTGGGCGCTATCTTATGGAAGCCCCTATGAAGATGCCGTTACCTCTATAGCTGTTGATAAGAAAGGCGATGTTATTGTAGTAGGGCGTTTTATTGGAACGATTGACTTAGATCCGGGACCTCTTAAAAACAATCTTACATCTTTAGGTGCCTATGATAATTTCATCTTGAAGTTTAATTCATCAGGTGTATTGCTTTGGGGCAAATCTTATGGGAGTGCCTATTCAGATTATGTGAATGATGTAGCGGTTGACGACTCCGGTAATATTTATAGCACAGGTTATTTTGAAGTGGGTGCAGATTATGACCCAGGAGTAGGTGTTGCTACAATTACTTCAAAAGGAAGTAACGATGTCTTTGTTCAAAAGTTAAATGCTGATGGAGAATTTATATGGGTGAAAACCTTTGGTGGTAAAGGAGATGATATAGGAACCTCCATCGCATTAGATGCCTATGGCAATGTTTATACCACAGGTGGTTTTTATGATACCGTAGATTTTGACCCAGGTCCTAGTAATGTCTCAAGAACTGCAACCGGTGCTACTTCCAACGATGCGTTTATTCATAAAATGGATAGAAATGGAAAGCTAATTTGGGTGAAGACATTTGGTGGAGTTCTATCTGAATTGCCAGTAAGTATGACTATTGATAGATTCGGTAGTTTATATTCTGTTGGACGTTATGATGGAGTAGTGGATTTTGATCCGGGTGTAGGAATAGATAAATATTTAACAAATCATGGTTCATACCTCCATAAAATGGATACCCTAGGTAATTATTATTGGGCGGGTTACATGGAAGGTACTATTAATGCAATAGCCCATAATGTTGCAACCGATAAATTAGGAAGTGTCTATATAGTTGGAACGTTTAATGCTGCACATATTGTTTTGGGTAGTGTACACATGAGTTTAATTACTGGAGTAAATAGTAATGATGCTTTTATTTTAAAAGCAGATGCCCAAGGAAATTTAATTTGGGCAAAAACATTTGGAGGTAAATATCACGATGCTTGTCATTCCATAGCAATTGATACTTTAGGTAGTATTTACACCGTAGGATATTTTCAAGACACCGTAGATTTTGACCCCTCTTCAAAAGTGGTGAAACTAGGCTCTAATGGAGGCACGGATGTTTTCGTACTTAAGTATGTTCAGAAATTAACTAGTCAAGAAAATCTATTATATGATGGGCTTATCACCATTGCCCCTAATCCAACAAAGGGAACTGCCAACATCCTATTTGACCAACTACAACAAGAAGTAACGCTTACGTTAACAGATATTCAAGGACGACTACAATATCATCAAACCTACCATCAATTAAAACAAACTCAACTTGAACTGAAAGGACCGCCAGGAGTATATTTATTAACCATTAAAACGTCTCAAGGGCAAACTATTTTTAAAATGATAAAAGAATAAATAAAACATAAACCTATTGGCTGGAACTTCAATGCTCTCTTGCTCCATTCAAAACAGTAACGTTTCAAAAACAATTCACATTTGTGGATATATAGGAGAATAAAAATGTAGTAAAAAATTAAAGACTTACTTATCATTTATTATCTTGTTTTAGAATCGTCAATTTTTTTTTACAAACAATCATTAATAACAAAACAAAACAAGTTTATGATGAAGAAAACTATGTTGTCTATTGCAGGCTTAGCACTGTCTGCAACAGCTATTGGAGGTAGTTTCCAACTAAATCTTCAAGGGGTAAGGCAAGTGGCAATGGGTGGAAGTGGTGTGGCTATGCCATG
>CALMXV010000274.1 GCA_937871155.1 uncultured Taibaiella sp.
CTGCCAATTTTGATTTTTATGCCCGTACTATCAATGGTGCTAAGGAAATGCGACCAAGATGGAAGCGCGTGTTGGATGCAGAAGAAGCCGCTTTAGGCGAAGCCGTAGGTCAATTGTTTGTAAAAGAATATTTCAGTGAAAAAGCGAAGAAGCGCTATGAAGATATGGTGGAAAACGTGCGTAACGCTTACAAAGCCCGTATCGAAAAACTAGATTGGATGACCGATAGCACCAAACAAAAAGCGATTACCAAGCTGATGAAAATTACTAAGAAAGTAGGCTATCCGGATAAGTGGAAAGATTTTTCTGCAATGAAAATTGAAAAAGGCAGCTATGCACAAAATAAATTGAATGCGAACAAATGGTGGGTGGCTTATGATTTACATAAATTGGGGAAACCCGTTGACCGTACAGAGTGGGGCATGACACCACAGACCTACAACGCATATTATAGCCCTTCCAATAATGAGATTGTATTACCCGCAGGAATGCTAACTGTACCTGGTTATCGTGATGAGGAGCTTGATGATGCCTTAGTATATGGCTATGTTGCAGCTTCTACTATCGGGCATGAGATTACACATGGTTTTGATGACCAAGGACGTCAGTATGATGAAAACGGTAACTTGAAAAATTGGTGGACTTCTAAAGACGAAGCGGAGTTTAATAAACGTGCTGCTGTGTTAGTACATCAGTTTAATCAGTTTATGCCGATTGATACACAACATATCAACGGTAGTGCTACACTAGGAGAAAACCTTGCAGACTTAGGCGGAATCCTAATTGGCTTAGATGCATTTAAACAAACTGCTGCTTATAAGAAAAATGAAAAAATTGCCGGCTATGATGCGTTACAACGTTTCTTTTTGGGCTATTCATTAGGTTGGCTTTATGAAATGCGTGACGAACAACTTGCCAGCCGCTTACTGACCGATGTGCACTCGCCCGCTAAGTATAGAGTGAATGGACCTTTCCCGAATGTACCTGAGTTTTATGAAGCCTTTGGCGTGAAACCGGGACATAAAATGTATTTAGCCGACTCGTTGCGGGTGAAACTTTGGTAGGCGGGAAAGAAATAAACATTTGTTCCTTAGAAAATGCTTTACAAAAAAGGTCGCTATTCACAGAGCGGCCTTTTTCATATTCTTTACCTTCTCTATCGCTTCATAAACACCACACCGGCTTCTCTCCATTTTTTTGAATTACATGTGAGGAATACCAACGAATAATCAGTGTTAGAAAACGTTTTGGCAGTTCATCGGAATTCATGTCATTTAATGTTGCACTACAAAACTTTTGATAGAGAAATTTTTTGTGTCCGAATATTTTAGCAAATAGATTCCATTGCTCAATTGTCGTGTGTCAATTGTTTCTCCATTGAAATTTGTTTTTTCATAAAGAACTTGTCCTGTGAAATTCAGAATTTGAATTTTAGAATGGTCACTGATTTTTTTTCTATGAATGATCAATTCATCAGTAGTTGGGTTTGGAGAAATAGAAATCAAATTGTCATTTTGAATTTCTTCAATTACTGATTCAAACCAATCTTCAAGCACGAAGTCATCTATCATCCATCCGTCATGTGGAGTAGAATTGCTGTCAGTAATATAGGTAAAGCGAAATAAGATTGTGTCGGCTGTCATTGCAATTGGGAAATTTCCCCAACCTGAAGCCCACTGCAACATATCAAGTTCAAACCATTGCCAACCTGATGTTGAACCTGTCAATGTAGGTTTAAACGAATGCCAGGTTATTAGATATGTTGTGTCTTGCGTTAAAAGATTAATCCAAGTGTTCCCAGTGTCAGGTGAAATTTCTATTGTTCCAAAATCTGTAGAGTCACCGTCCATTTGAAACCAAAAACCTAATCTAAAATAATGAAAGATTGAGTTTTGGTTTCTCACATGTTTTAAATAAAAGATGGAAGTGTCATTCGCAGGAACAGGATTTAAAGTGTCCGTTACTATTGCATTAGGAACAGAATAAGCAGATGTGAATACTGTTTTATTTGGATGCCCGACTTGCCATGTGCAGTTTGGATTTGATATAGTATCTCTATCAATTCTATCAAGATAAAAAGGAGTGTCAAAGTCAATACCCCAAAGGATTTGCCCAAATGAAGTCGCTGCTATCACTGTAAGCGAAATTGAAAGTAGAATTTTTTTCATTGCAGTAAGTTTTTATTAGAACTACTATTTTAGAAAAGTCAAGAACTAAACAAAGGAAGCTTACGAATTCACAAAGCATCTAAGCATAAAGCTACAAAACTTCCTATAAAAAAAGCCGAGCAGTGTCGCTGAACAACGAATAGCAAAATGCCCTGAACACTTAGTTCTGGGCATTTTGCTTAAATGGGCTTTCTTCTATTCGTCATAATTTT
>CALMXV010000275.1 GCA_937871155.1 uncultured Taibaiella sp.
TGCAATGATTGTTTTAAATCTTCAGGTATCGTGTCATCAATAGCAATTTTAACTTTTGCCAAAGCATGCTGAACGATAACCCCCGTAAAAGAATTGTCCACTTCTCGTTCATCAAACCCTTGGAGAACGCTATAGTTATCGGTGGTAGCAGCTATTGTTACAAGTTGATTATTTTCCAGCAGCACCTTTGTATCCATAAAATCGGTAGATGGAGTCACTCCGTCGAGTCTTCCTGCATCTAGTACCCAAGCAGCTTCATGGTCATGATAATAGACTAATTGGTTTTTTTGGAAGGGAATAATGCCTGATAGCAGCCAAGTATTGATGACACTTCTTTCAAAAGCTTGCAGAGTGGGTAAAGGCATTACATGATCGCTACGAAATCGATTTTGTAAGCGAGTAATTAACTCATTATAGCGCAAGTTGGCACCTGTACGTTCAATAATATCCAGCAAAAGATTGAAAAAATAATTGCTGTGTTGCGTAGCGGCTATACTTTGTATAAGGATGGTTTTTTGAGCCTCTGCAAGTGAAAACGGGCTTCTAGTTTTATGATCATTAACGATTTCTTGAAAATCAAAAATGATTAAAATATGGCTTTTTGTAGCCACTACCCATTGGCTCCATGCTATCCAAAACGCAGCAGTGTTGGTCTCATCTTCTACATCCGGAAGGATGACGCCTTGAGCATATTGTACCCCTCTACCACAAAAATATACTACCATTACATCATCAATAGTTGCTTGTATAGTAGCTTCTATTAGAGTTACTGTTTGTTCTTCTACTATCAATTGATATCCTTTAAGATTATTTTGAAGTAGTGTATCTAACAAGGTTTTAAATTGGGTTTTATTTTCAAGGCTATGTTTATATTGAGGTGAGCATAATAGAAAACATCGAAAGATGGGCAAGTTCGATTTAACTTCTTTATATCTTATGGGTAGAAAAGGCTTATCTCCTTCTTTCCAATAAGCAGTATAGAGTGTATTAGAAGGTGTGGATGGTATGTATTGACTGCTCATAGTTCTTCATTTATTCTATTCAAAAATCAGCGAAGGGCAATCCTTCAGCAATATGTGCTAGTAACTTTAAACAAAAATCTGCGGCTTCATCATCCATAATATTCCCTTGATGTCCCAAAGCTGCGGCTACTCCGATCTGAGTAAGCTGTAGCGCTAGTTTAGCACTATAACAATTGTTCAACACTACTAATTCCATACGGTTTTGAAATGCTAACCACTGTTGCCAACAGGTAAGATCTAGCTGTTGATCGTATAGATACGGTAGTCCGTTTTGGTCTTTTCCTCCGTAATAAATAAACTGTATTCGATTCCTGTTTTGAGGCAACGCCATAAATCGATTAATCTCTTCTAACGTTCTGTTCTTAAAAACTTTTATTTCATTGTACTTGCCCAAATCACTATTCTTAAATTCATTTTTTATATAGGTCACTTCTCTATCAATAGCTGATAACTGATTCACTTCATCTTGATAAATGAAAACAAAAATGGCTTTCGACTGGTATTGTTGATTGGATAGAAGCTCTTCTAATTTGGGCAACACTTCATAAACATCGGGTTTTAATTTAAACCTATTGGCAAAAGCTTCTAATGCTGTAGTAGCTGAGGTGGCCTCCCAGTAGGGATACTCTTTTTCGGAAAGATAGCCGGTTAATCGTAAGGCTTGTTGTACCTGCAAATCATTAGCTGATGTTTTCGTAAAAGGGGTTGCAATTGTTGTTCTATTGCTTTGAAGCATTGCTGTTTGAAAATCTGGAACTCTTCTTAAGCTAATGCCTTGTTGTGTATCATAATCCTTTACTATTTCCACATACACGTTGCGAAGTGTATCCGTTTCTGTTATCATCTTACTCAAAATCGCTTTGATAAGATGGCTGCCTTGTGTGGATGTTTCAGCAGAACTATTGTTGCCATTGCGAAGGTTGTTTGTCGATGCAACATTGGCTAATAGACTTCTCCCATTCTTTTGTGTATTAATCCAATAAGGAGTTGCATAAAGTTGTCCATCAAGTATCAGTAAAACGGTCTTTGCTTGCAGCGTTTCTAGGATGATTTGCACCTCAACATCAGTTATCCATTCTTGCGCATTTACTCCAAATCGGCAGTGACCATCTGTAGTAAGAGTAGCCTGCTGCACTGATAAATAAAGAATGATATGGTCATTTTGTGCGGCTTCGTTTGTAAGCATTTTAATAGCATCCAAAAGCATTTTAGAAGAGGTTACTCTATGTTTGCTTATTGCTGTCTTCCAATGTGTGTTATTGATCAAGATGTTTTCAACTTCATGGATGTTACTTTCATCATCTTGAGTCACACCAATAAGATAGGCGATATACTTAGGCGCTACGGCATCTTCAAACTTTGAGATAACGGTTGTTTTTGTTTTCTCAATTTTAATAGGAATATCAAATTCAGTTTTACTTTGCTTAGTTATAACAGCAGGACCTATTGTATTATTCGTAAAATAATTGCTAAGCGTATGTACATTTTCTAGAATCGAATTTTTCCAAACCTGAGTAACTCCCTCCTCAAACATATTGGAAAACACTGTTGACTGATTGGTAAACTGCTCTTTACTTTTTGCACGTTCAATAGCATTCAGAATTTCTACAATTTCATTGTTGTTTTGTTGGTTTTGAAAACCTTTTAATTGCTCCATGAAATATCGGGCTACCACTTCCGGTTCATAATAGGCTTTAGCTTCCATAATCTGTTCGTTCAAATACCGATACCCCTCTCTTAATATAGTACTGTTTGGATGTTGATGATACTCTTCTACAAAATGTGCAATATCATTTACTGACTTAGGTTCTCTGTGTATCCAATCTTTTGCATCACTATTCATCCATTTCAGAAAATGAAGCCGAGTATTACGATTCATTTGATAGACTTCATAACTTACTTGCTTGCAAAATGGTGCTAACAAAATATCCGAGATAGCCATACGATGGATAAATCGTTTATCACTTCCCCATGTATATTCTCCAAAATTTTGCCAAATTTTTGAAAGCAAATCAGGGGTTAAATAAGCAGGCACTGCCGCATAAGCAGCTAATATCATGTGCCCATAGAAGTAGCTGGAGAAATACTCTTCGGTGTATTTAGTATAAAACCATTCCAATTGAATCTTCTCAATAGTGGTCAGTTCATCCGTAGGAAAATTTTTAGGTAGCACTTCCATATCCACTCATTTTAAATATTGTTTTTTAAACATCGTTCTTATTGCAGTTTGAAATGGATTAATTCCTTCATCAAAAATGGAAGTCATTCTAAGTACATATTGCTTGATGAAATCTGCAGATGATTTATCCCATCTATTGGCAGGTACCGGATTCAGCCATAGTATATGGGCACAATGATTATTCAAAAATTCTAAAAAGGGTATTAGTTCTTGTTTGCGATATTCAAATCGTTCCGGGACACCAAAGCTTCTTGCATAGCCTATATCGCTTATCACTACAGCGATACTTCTCCTTATATGCATAAAGGGGGTTAATGAGGTCAACTTTACAGGTTGTGTCAATTGAGGTTTTTCAAAAACAAAGTCAGTAGGTGCATTTTCGTAATAGTAAACCGCAGCATTCTTATGTCCGCCCATAGTGATAGCCGTATTCACTAAGCGATTACTCAATTCATGAAAGGGCATCATGGAACCATTACAATCCACAAAGAAAATAATTGTGTCGTCTCTATTACCTACTCCTGGATGAAAGATTGGTTCCATGAAAATACTATCCTTAGCAATCTTTTGTGTAGTTGCTATTATATCGATATCTGTAGTGGTACCTTGTTTTTCTGGACGTCGTAAATATTGCCATCCTTTTGCCATCTCCCTTCTTGTAATAGGCAGGTACTCATCGTTGAAATTATACTCCTTAGCTTCCTGTTCTTCATGATGTGGGCAATCCTCTTTACAAACTAAATCAAAATCGGGTGTAAAATAAAATATCTCGTATTCATCGGTTGATTCTGTAATAGTTTTAGTTTGTTCATTTGTGCTGGTTCGATTAGAAGTAGTTTCTCCAATAGTTTCTTTTGTTTCTTGTTGATTTTTCTTAGATACCAATAGTTTCTCTTTTTCAATTTGTGGAATATTAACCTCTCTTGATTCTTGAGATTTTATGGTTGTAAAAAAATCCAGCCATTTCCTATTTTCTAAGGCCCAGTAAGTTTTAAAAAGCTCTGTAAACCGCTGCTCATCTTTTATGTCTTGAAGAAAAAGTGCCTTACATACTTTTAAAAGTTCGCCTCCTTCTACATCATAACAGATATCATTTGAAAACAGTAATTGTAGCAATTGTTTGTATTTATCTATCCATCGCTCGTAACTCAATTGCATTTCCAACTGATGAAAGAATGCCCAAAATGGCAACTTATTATCATGAAAGATATTCATATAAAGAGTCGATTACTTGGTGGTTGCTTGTTTCTCTTGATGGCTTTGTACGGCAGCATAAGATTTCAATACAATCTGAAAATAGAATGGGTATTCACTTAAGGATTTTGTAGTAATGTCTGTTGTAGAAGAAGCGTTAAAGAACTGATCTATATAACTCATGAAATTATTTACAGTTGTAGTATCCCCTTCGGCAAAAGGTCCTGTTTGGTGTTGCAAATCATGATTAAAAGCAGTGAGCCAATCCAGCAGTTCACTTGTGCTTACTCGTTTGTTATCTACTGGGTCGTTTTCTCGTTCATTCTTTAAAACTCTAAATTGCTTTATCAATTCTGAAATAAAACTTTTGAAGTCTTTATCCTCATAATTTTTAATTTTTGCTCGTACTAAGTCCGGTAAATGTGCTTCCACAATTCTCATCATCTGTTCATCGTCTGGAAATTTGATATAGAGAAATAAACATCTCCTTAGAAAGGCTTCTGGAAGTTCTCGTTCGTCATTACTTGTGATGAAAATTAAAGGTGGGTAACGAGCTTCTATGGTTTCTCCTGTTTCTGATTCCGGTATGGTAAAACGTCGTTCATCCAACTCTAATAATAAATCGTTAGGAAAATCGATATCTGCTTTATCTATTTCGTCAATGAGTAAGATACTGGGGTTCTCTTCTGTTGAGGTCAAAAAAGCCATACCCATAGGTCCAAATTTTCGATAATCTTTGGCGGTTTTATTTTTATACTGGTCGTTATGTTGTGCGAGTTGTGCATCACGCAATCGTTCAATGTGATCAAAATGATAAACCCCATCTGAAGCTTTAGAGTTAGACTTAATAATCCATTCAAAGAAATGCTGTTTGTATGCACTTCCATACCATTCATAGGCTACAGCTTTGGATAGTTGTGTTTTTCCACTACCCGGTTCTCCTTTTATCAAAATGGGTCTCCGTAATATCTGTGCCAGTCGCACAATCTCTTTGATTTCTTCTGAAGGAATATACGGTGCCATTGGGCGAGCTGTAGAAGTACTACCCGTTTCTTTAAACTCTAACGCTTGAAGGTTTCCAATAGAAGAGTACACTTCTTTAAAGTCGCCATCCGGTATTTCAAGCACGACGGTTGAAGGACGAGGTAATTGCTCGCCTGGCAAGAGGACATCAAATCGACTCTTACTACCCGGTAAAACTGGTTGAGGATATGGTTTAATTTTCATGATTTGTTTTTAAAAAATAGTGACTCAAAAATTTCAATCCTTTTTAAAATGTCATTCTGATAAATTTTATTTACCAGCCTTTCAATGAAGCTATCAATATCTTCTTTAGCATCTACTTTAAAGAAGTCCTCCATGTTATCTTTTGGAAGGTATTCACTTAGTAGCTTTGCATTCATTTGTTCTTTTGTATTTTTAAACCATTTAGATACTTTAGGATGATTGAGCTTTTGGATGCCGTTAAAATTCTTAAAGCTCAACTTGGTACGTTCAGTTTGATTAGCGGCTATCGATATCTCATTAAGATGTTCTTCATTAAAATAATGAATATCGGCTTCTGCAATTTCTTCGTTATTGGAAATGATATTGAATAGGAAACAAGTATCCGATTTGGTACTCGTAGCTTCCTCAATTATCTCAATAAGGTGATTTAAAAGCCTCACCACCAAGCTTAACTTTTCTTTACTAGCATTTAAAATAATCAGGTGGATAATCAAAGGTTGATTGTAAGAAGTAGCAGAGGATAACGTTTCGATTACTTGAGATAAAACCGCCTTAAGCTGATCAGTCAAATTCATTTTTGCTACATCATCTTTTCCTTGTGATTTATATAAAGCCATCACTAAATCTTCAATAGTGGCAACATGAAGCAGATCTAGTTTATAATAAATAGACTTGTAAAGACGCCTATCTCCGTCATGGTATGAAATAGCATTTAGAAAGTATTTAGTAAATATTTTCCATCTTAATAGCTCAGGCTTAATGTTTATAGAAACAGAACTGATGAAGTAGTATTTTTTGTTTACTTCAGCAGGTACTAAATCTTCTTCAAAATATTTTTTTTCTTCTGTAAAATTCAAATAGGTAATAAAGCTTTCTGTAAGTTTTGAAGTTGGTATTTCTTCTCCTTGCTTTAAGTAAAAGCAGAAATTAGGCAACACATTGTTACTTCCAGCTATTGGGCCATGACCAATAGATCTATTTCTAAAATTACTAGATGTACTATTCACTTGGCGAAACTCGTCATTCAACAATCCCGGTATGTCTTTAGCCGTTATGGTCTCCGTACTGGTGTTAAACTTTAAAAAGTTACACAGCACATAAGAAAATGGGCTGCCTTGTTCGCTGTTATAATAATTCAAAAGCTCATCAGGTGTAGGTTCATCATAGGAACAAGGAAACAACAGTTCTTTTGCACCTGTTTCACCTTTAGTAGTATTGAATAATCCAATCACTCCTTGACCAGCATAACAAGCATCAACAATTAATAAGATACTTTTGAAATGGTTTACTAAAACATCTTCTGTACCTACTGTCTCTTCAACGTTAACTAAATCATCAACTGCAATTTTTGTCGTTGATTTTTTAAAGTCATAATCAAATGGAAGTAAACCCATCGATGACCCACCCTTACCATGTCCTGAAAAGAAGATAAGCAGCTGATCTTCATTGCTCATACTTTTAATCGTATCCTGAACCACTTCTAATATCCTATCCTTAGTTGCATCTTCATTAAACAAGCAGTTAATAAACGTATCGCTATATACTTTATGATTGTTTTCATAAGGGGTATTGTCTTTTATTCGAGTCCCTGTAAGAAAAGTGGAAAAGCCTTCATTCAAAGCGGCATATTGATATCGCTGCATCAATACTTCTCTTAGCCTAGTAGCATCGCGAATAGGATTTTTCAATGGCTTACAGCCAGTAGTTTCTTCATTATAATTATCAATTGCTATAAGAATTAAGTAATTCTTCCCATGATACACTTGTCTACTAATAGGGTCTGAAAACAATAACGGACCCTGCCCTTTCGCTTCTGTAGCAGCAGAAGGCTGTAGTGGCGAGCCAGCTACCACTACAGGAGGTATCATTTCATTGGTTCTATTGTTACCCGGCATCTTTCTAGCATTTTACTTCATAAAGGCTTCTTTCAAATAAGGGGAAGCAAAAGGTGATTGTAAGACTTTCTCTTTAGTCTTTGGGTTATTAATCAGCTTTTCCATCTTCTTTTCATTCAATATATTAATTTTTGAAAGCACTTTATTGAATGAAGGATCGGTTTGTAATAACTGTAGAAACTCTAAAGCCAATTGTTCTTTGTTGGGTTTTATTGTCTTTGTATCTCTAAAAAGTTTACGGTTCTTGAAGAACGCCCCAATCAATTGTATGACCCCTCCAAATGTTGATTCTGCATCTGGTGATTGTGTTAACATAGAGGCATCCGGCACGGCAATTTTCAATGAATCAAAAGCTCTTAAAATACCATTTCCATAATATTTTTTCCATTCTGCAAACACATTGCCTTTAGCAGCCGAAGTATAGAGCGCATATCTTACAGCTTCTACTTTCTTCCATTGTTGTCCGGTTTTATAGTAACCTTTACTTTCTAGCTCTTCTCTATGATACGCAATCCATAGTGCTGCGGCTGCGGCTACTTGTGGTGTTGCACTTGAAGTACCTCCTCCACTCTTTACAAATATATTTCCGGGTTCTGCCCAAGGTGTATTAGGGGTATAAGCAGCCAAAGCTCTTGTCATGGATTCTGCAGGCCCCCAACTTCCTTGCATATACTTGGTAAAATCTCCTCTTGTTTCATATCTGAATTTACTATCGTATGGCTGATGATTATACATAGCTCCTGTAGCAGCTATCACCCGTTTGAAGGCTGCGGGATAAAGTACACATTTTGGTAATAGCGTTTTGGGAAAGCCATCATACCAGCAATTACTTGCCGCCGATACTACCACTAGTCCACCTTCATAAGCTCTATTAATAGCTCTTGCCATTCGAGGGCTTGGTTTTCCTGCCATACTCATGGTCACCACTTCACACCCTTGTGCTAAGGCATAATCAATCGCTTCACAGAAATTTTCAGAATTAAGAATCGCTACAGAATCACTGATACGCATGGGTATCACGTCTGCAAAAGGAACACCTCCTATATAACCACTAAATTCTCCAGCAGTACTAGATTTTGGTACTTCGTTTCCTGCAAATAAGCAAATGGTACCTAGTCCATGCCCATCATTTCCCGAACTTGTTTTATCCAAAGCTTTGTTACTTACTTCACCTTTGCCCGACATGAAATTTCGCTCTTTGCTTGTTTGCAAATTTTTTGGTAAGCCAACATGACCAGGGAGATACCCTGTGTCAATATGCCCTACGGTGATATGTCTATTGGGTTTGCTCATCACTTCTTTAGCTGCTGATGCTAATTGAGAGTGAGCATCATCCAAATGCCAACCAATTTTTACTGCCGGCTTCTCTCTTGCTGGCGACCATTCATCAATATAATTAGCATCACCGCTACTAGCCCTAGTTATCGTTTTATCATCTGATGGGTTATAGCTTAGAATAGGCTCAATAACTACTTCATGTCCTAATTGATTTAATCTAGTTTGCAATGCATGAGCGGCTGTCCATCCATGCTCGAACTGCATTCCTTTCACTTCTAGAGTTACCGTGTTTCCTATTCTCTTAATCACTTTTACTTCATCGCCCTCGCTTAAATTTGGTACCTCATTTTTAAACTCTGCTATTAGCATCGCATTCTTATTGACCGTACCACTCACAACATCTTTATTAATGACAACATCTTTAATCGAAGTTTGTTTAGGCTCTAAATAACCAGAGATAGAAACATCATTGAGTTTAATCTTAAAAGGAAAGTCGGTATCAAAATTCTTAATGATGGCACCATACTCAAAGTAATTAGGGTGTGGGTAGGCATAATACTTTTTGATGCGAGCAATAATCGCTGAAGCATTTAGCGTTTCGCCCTTCTTCGTTAGAATCTTAGATAAGGTTTCTGTAAACAAACCATAGGTATCTCCATCATAAGTCGATTGATTATCTTGACAAGCAGCCAGTAGTTTTACAGCAGCCTTAACACCTTTTCGCTTAGATATAGATTGATACTTGTCTAGAATAGGTTGATACACTTTTTCATAATCTCTTGTGATGATTTTTTGTTGAATTTTTGCATCCAATTTTCTATTTGCAAATCCTCTAGTAACAGCTGCTTGCTCTATACCATTTACTAAGGTTTCACTTAAATCTATAGAAGGTAAACTTTTTAAGCTTTTAATATCTCTCGTAACAGTACCGCTATGACAACTATCAGAAACAATCAAGATTCGTGTACCTTCTTTAAAGGCTTTAAAGGCATCATATAACTCATCATCTAACAACTGCCTATCATAAAGGCACCAGGTCTGATCCATCGATTCTTTATCTACAGACGTCGGTTTATCATTAGGAATTTGACCACCATGCCCACTATAAGTAAGCAGCATTATATCTCCTGCTACCATCGTATCAGCATAGGATTTTAATTGCTTCAATACTTTGTCAGATGTTGCTTGTTTATCTGTAAGTTTTTTGGTGGAGTAGCGATGCTTAATTGCAAATGCTTCCCACCATTTCGCATCATTAACTGCTGCTTTTAGTGTTGGTAAATCACCATAAACTTTTTCGTTTACAGTATTGACGCCGATGTGTAAGCTGTACCCTTTCATGTGTTTAGTTTTTTATGGTTTCAGTAATAAATTGATAATTTCTTTTCTAGTAGTTTCTTCGCTGAAGTAAGAGATGTGGTCGCCAGGGTAGATGGCAATTTTATTGTTTACATCAGTTTCTTTTAATGCCTTCATACTATCAATGGTTACTGCCATATCATTGGGCTTCCCATCAAATAGCAACATATCTAAACCTGGGAATAGAACTTTTTGTTTCAAAAACTCCGGTACCCTTTTTAGAAAAGCATCTTTGGTTTTGCCTTCTTTAATTAATGCCGTATCACTTCCTACAATAAAATAGGGCAACTTTTTAGGTATTGGTTGTTTATTTAATTTGGACAAAAATTCGCTGCCTAGGCTCATTTGCTTTAATGTATTACCGGGGTTATAGCAGTTTTCTATCAAAAAGCTGACTCCTGAAATCACCCATTTTAATGGTCCTCCAACGTTCATTGCATGGGTTAATAATCCTTTGGCTCCTTTTGCTAATTGAAGTGCTGACTTTCCCCATTCAGAGCCCCCATTGGGTGTACCTACCATTATGAGTTTAGCAATCATCCCTTGTGCATAATACTCTTTTACAAATTGGCGACTTACCAAGCCTCCCATGCTATGCGCCACGAAATTTAGTTTCGGCATCTGCGGTTTACCAATACCTATTTCATCCAATCTTATTTTTAGCTTCTCTGCAATTTCCTCAATCTTATTTTCCAAGTTTTCATAATCGTAGCTTAAGATTGTTGGCAATTGTTTTTTAGTTTGTTCATCACGTTTTAAACTTTCTATGATGGATTTAGTATCTCCAAAAATGCCATGAATTACTAGTGGTATAGCTGTTTTATTAGCCTGTGATTCCAAGTATGCTTTTATCTTCTTTTTGTCTGTACTTGTTTGCCATTTATTCTTTTCGAAATAATGAAGTGAGATCGTTTCGGTAGTAATTCTGAAGATTTTTTTAAAATAAAGTTTTACGGAACTCCATACCGATTTTGTATCGATAGCTTTCTGTTCTAACCTTCCTATGCTTGGCTTGGGTAATTGTTCAATCACAATCTCCCCTTTAGAATTTAGGTAGCCAACGGGAAAGTAGAGTTGAGTCGCTTCATCATATCCATAGGGAATTATGGTAAAATTATCTTCTACCGATTTAGTATCGGAAGTTTGATTTAATCGAATAATTAAAGGGTTTTCAACTGATACTTTTAACTCTTGCACATCTTTAGTCGGTGTGAGTTCTAAGGCTTGTATCGATGAGGATTTGTTATTAAACAAAGTACTTGCAAATGGGCGATTATCGGTGGCTACATCTCCCCAAATGGCAACACTATTTCCATAGGTAGTAGTGGCAGCTATGCTCTTATTATTTGAAACGTCTCCTCCGGTAATGGCTGTAACATAAGCTTCAAAATTTTTGGGAGTTACGATTGTAATGGCATCCAATTTAGTGGTTGAATTGCTAGTAATAAGTTTTTTCTTATTAGGTCCTATGATTCTAAAATTAAAATCAAACACTGCCCAATCTTCTGTTGAAACAGATGTATCTATCAAAGTCCCCTCTCCTTTACTCGACATAAACCCCATATCCATATTAGCTTCAGTGTCTATTTGTAAACTTTCTTGCTTAAAAGAGTCAATATTTACAGCTGGATTAGTGGATACAATGATTCTTAAGTATTCAAAAATTTCGTTAACGCCATTTTCTAAAAATTCTTTCTCTACTATAAGACTAAGCGTATTATAATACGTACCATGATCAAGTTGCTTTACTTCAATTTTTGAGTCATTTTCATTGGTCAAAAGTGGACGTGCTTTATCAATTTTATCTGTTAATATTCCATAACGTGCATCAAGGTATATAGATTGTAGATAGCATTGAGTAAGGTTTGACTTGGGATTAATGCTGATAGAAAATCTATAGTAAGGACTCTTCTCCTTTACATAGGACAAGTCTATCTGTGAGTTAGGTGTCACTTCAGAAACTATCCCTTCAGCACTATTTAACTCATCATAAGTGGTAAATTTTTTGCCTTCAATTTTTTCAAACTTAAAAATGAAATCACTTGCTTTGAAACGAGTCGTTGGATTGTTGATCCTTTTGATATAATACCATTTAGCAACTGAATTAGCGCAAGCCAAAAAGGTCTCTGGCTTACTATCACCCTTAAATAATGGTAAGCGTTCTTCTAAAGGTGTTAAGATATATTTTAGCTCGTCTTTACTTTCATAATAATTAATCATAAAATCCGGCACCTCTGTTGACTGTGGTTCCAAAATATTTATGAAGTATAAATCATCCTTGTATGCTTTAGTTAGTGCTTTTACTAAATCGGGTTTTAATTGAATTCTTTTTGAAAAGCCCAAACTCAATTTCTTGATGCCTAGTGATTTTATGCTTGCTTGGTAATGTTTCGAAATATCAAGTCCTCCTAGATGAGTATGATCCAACTTACTAGTTATGGATGACACCTCTGTGACCTTTGCTATTACATTGGTTCCTTCAATTTGAACGGTTGTGTATTGTGCTCCTATAGGTTTCGTAATTCCATTAATGGCACCGGCTTTTAGCTCCCAATAATCTTTCCCAATTACATATCGCACTTCAAATAGTTCTTGATAAGGAAGCAAGCCTCCTCCTAAAAAAGCAAGGTCAAGGTCGGATTGGTTAGTGTTATTTTTTGAATAGGCCTCTGCAACTGGGTTTTGATATTCATTGGCTGTAGCTACAGTAGCCGCTAAACTACTTTCAATGGAACGATAACTAATGTTTGTTCCTCTCTGCTGTAATAAAGAGCATAAGTTTATAGAGAAAAGCCCTCCTTTATTCGTGTCTTTTGATTGTTCGTTATCTCTACATGCTGATAGCTGAACATAAGAAGTCGTTTCATAGGTTGCTCGCCCGTTTACGATTTTAAAGAAGCCTTCTTTATAGCCTAAATAATCTTCTTTCTTTGGAACCCATGCGGATGCTTCCGCTTGCCGGTTTTTATAAGGACCTTCCTCATCTATCATATCCAACGAGCGCATGTTATCCGCACTATGGCAGCAATCCATAATGACTAAACAATGTACATCAGGCTTATTTTTCATAGCTGTTGCTAATAAATATGCTAGCTCAACATCTATCAAATCTCGGGTGGATTTGGTGCGACTATCAACACAAACAAGCGTTTCGTTTTGAGGATGCCCTTTACTGTTGGCAAACTCCGGTGTTGACCTCATCGTTGATCCATGACCACTATAATAGAGCAAACAGATATCTTTATCCTTTGCTTGAGCTAAATGATTAAAGGCAAGAGAGGAGATGTTTTTAAAACTTGGAACATTGTTCTTTATTTTAATTTTATTCTTTTTCTCATAGTCTTTAATACTAGTATCCCCTTCATTGGGCGCTAAGAAATAACAAGGTTCATATTGAAATGTAGTTGCTTGCATTTTTATAATTCCTCTAAGCAAAGCATCTATATTCAATATGTCTTTTACACAACCGTTTAATTTATTGACTGCTTGATAATCATTGATGCCAATTAAGGAAGCATATAGTTTACGAGTTTTCATTGGCTGCTATTTATTTAGTGCTACTATTCTTGAACATTAAAATGTCAATCAAGTTTCTCGAATCTACTAGCAGGATAGAATACCCTATATAATGTTTACTTTCTTTAGACCTTTCTCAAATTCTCAGATATTCTAGGTTGCAATATTTTATTACTTATAAGAAACTTCAAGGGTTTAAGTAAGTGTCCTATCTAATATTATATTTATTCGTTGGCTACATTCAAACATAAATTTCATACCAATTTATTCATACCGTATTTATACATGTAAATGCAAGCTTTTTACATCACTTTTTCATAGATGTAATTTCATTTTAAAGATAATTCAAATTCATCCTTATTCAAAGCTTTTATATAATAACAAAAAAGCTACCCCAACACTGAGGTAGCTTTTGTATCGGTTAGGATAGACTCCTATTGTTTGTTGATACGGATTGTTTTTGTATTCACATCATCGGTATATTTTAATAGATATACGCCTTTCGCCATAACTTTCATATCAATAATGGTTTCATCTTGCTGAGTAGCTTTCACAAATATCATTTTACCTGTTACATCAGTAAGCATCAATTGACCCAATCGATTTTGAGAGTTACTGATTTTTACAGTTATATAATCAGCCACTGGATTTGGATAAGCATGTACATCAAATCTTGAATCATTAACTAAAGCCATAACGGTTTTAGAATATTCAATATGTCCGGCTTTATCTGTCATTTTCAAACGATAGTAGTTAGCACCTATTGCAGCAGCTTCATCTAAATAACTATAAGAACTTGCTTTCCCTTTTGCTGCAACAATAGCTAAAGATTCGAACGATTTAGCGTCTAAGCTTCTTTCAAGTTCATACGTATCTCCTAATTCTTCAGACAAAGAATTCCAATCGATTCTATTAGCAGTTCCTTTGTTGGTGGCAGATATATTGTTCAGCTTAATTACTAAAGGCGTACCTGAGGCAACAATCGTAAATGTTCCTTCTTTAGTAATCCCGCCTGTAGGACCATAGCCATATACTCTAAAGTAATAAGTAGTATTTGCCAAAACGGTGTAAGTACCAAATTCAGTACCTGCTGCGGGTCCATCAATACAACCATTTGTACCAAGTGTTGTAGATGCAGTAGGGGTCATTGGTAAAAACACACCACAAGTACCATCTAAAGCTTGGATAACCGCATCGGCATAAGCTGTAGTAACTGTTATGGTAACACTTCCACCTACTGCCCCTGTTGTAAATTTATACCAAACGTCATTTGCTGTAGCGCTTGCATCACATGGAATTTCAGACTGAGTAGCTCCACCCGTAGTTCCTATTACGGTTACACCATTTAATAAGGAAATAGCATTGATACAATCATCATTAGGAGGAGTCAGATAAAATTTAGTTGCACTAGTCCAAGTACTAGAGTCGGTTGGCCCACATATATCTCTTACATAGAATAAGAAAGAGGTATCATAAGTCAATGTAGGTGTAGTAAATGGTAATAGGGTAACACTTGTTCTTGTACCACTACCTAAGGCTGGAGAGCCTGCTCCATATTCAACTTGCCATTGTTGTGCACCGGAAATTGGTGTCCAAGACAATGTAGCAGTTGTAGGACCTCCCATAGAACTTAATAATGTTGACTTAGGGCAAGTAGGTGCGGGTGCTACTGTAATAATATAGTCCTCTGTTTCTCTGCCTGCTGTTGCATTAAAGCATGCGCCAGTATCATAGAAAACATTAGGTGAACTATAGGAAATACGAATTCGCATACCTGTAAGGCCTAGTAATGCTGACATTGGTGGCGTAATGGATGCTGTTGCAGTAATACCCGAGCTAGTTAATGGATAGTATTCCGACACATCAAAAGTGCCACTATGATCCCAGTCAACCCAAGCTTCTGCAGTAGCTAATGTAGTACTTTGAGTAGTCGTAAGAACAAATGGACTACCGATATCAACGGTTCCGGTTTGTGAAGAATTTGAAGGATTGGTTTGCGTGTATCCACCTGCCCCAACTGCTGTAGTAGAGTTGTTCAAGGTTGTACCCGGTATTGTTACGTTTGTTAAATAATTTGCCGTACTAGTATGTATAGTATTACCTACATAAGGTGAACAATAACAGTAATAAAAAGGCATCAATTGTTGAGTATAAACATTTGAAGTATCTGCCATTAAACTATTAGTACAATAGGTAACAATTCTAAAGTCAGTAGGGACAGTGATGCCGCCAGTTACCGTATAACTAAAGCTCGATACACTAGCAGAAGTCCACCCAGCGCCGTTATTATACTGCCAATCATATATGATACCTGTTCCAATGGTTAAGTTATTAGCAGAGAGGGTAAATGTTTTACCAAAACATACACTATCTGGGCCTGTGATTGTACCTGGGTTGGGGGTACCAGAACAAGGCGGTACTGCAAATTCATAAGCTCCTATATCAGGAGTAGTAGCACTACGAGTAAGACCATTGATATCATTAAAAACACTTACTGGTGTACCCTTATCATCTAGTGAAGAGTTGGTAGGGCTAAAGTTATTGATGATAGGATTCATTAAAAAGGG
>CALMXV010000276.1 GCA_937871155.1 uncultured Taibaiella sp.
ATGCAGGAATTTCAACAATGCGATGGCGAGCCATTTGAGCATTACGGATACGGGTTAAAAAATCTGCAATTGGATCTGTTACCATTTTTTTTAAGTGTTTTCTTTTTGTAAAATAATTTTTGTTACTAGTATCAACCCATTAATAATGGGAGGACTTTGTAACGGAGCGTTGCATTTATCCTATGATGGGATAAGTACAAGCCACTACCAGCTAGCTTTACGTACTCCTGGTATTTTGCCATCCAAAGCCATATCACGGAAAATGTTACGGCATATACCGAAGTGTCGCATATAACCACGAGGACGACCTGTAAGCTGACAACGATTTTTTAAACGTACAGCAGATGCGTTCTTTGGAAGTGCATCCAATCCAGCATAATCACCGGCAGCTTTAAGGGCAGCACGCTTTTCAGCATACTTTTCTACCATTTTTTCGCGTTTGCGTTGGCGGGCTTTAATTGATTCTCTTGCCATTTTTTAAATTGAGTTAATTAATCTTAGAACGTAACGTTCGTTCAATTAATCTATTTTAAATTATTTAATCGTTATTCTTTTTGATGTTCTTGAATGGCATACCCATTTCTTTCAACAATTCGTAAGCTTCTTCATTTGTATTGCTAGAAGTTACAAAAGTGATGTCCATACCGCTGATGCGAGCTACTTTATCAATGTTGATTTCAGGGAAAATGATTTGCTCTGTAACTCCCATTGTATAGTTGCCACGACCATCAAAAGATTTTTCGTTGATCCCTTTAAAATCACGTACACGTGGTAATGAAATCGCAATTAAACGATCTAAAAATTCATACATATTAGTACCGCGAAGTGTAACGCGAGCACCGATAGGCATATTTTTACGAAGTTTAAAGTTCGAAATATCTTTTTTAGACATGGTAGGAACTGCTTTCTGACCTGTTACCATAGTCATTTCGTTCACTGCATCATCAATTAATTTCTTATCTGCCACAGAACCTTTTACACCTTGGTTGAGGCATATTTTTTCAAGACGAGGTACTTGCATTACTGTTTTGTATCCAAACTTTTTCATCAAAGCAGATACTACTTCGTCTTTATATTTTTTCTGTAAACGTGGTTGATATGTTGTAGTTGCCATTATTTAACCTCCTGTCCTGATTTTTTAGAAATACGTGAAAAACCTCCGTCTTTACGCTCACGGCTTACACGAACGCCTTTTTTCTCTTTAGCATCCCAAAGCATTACATTTGAAATGTTGATTGCTGCTTCTTCTTGAACGATACCACCTTGAGGATTTTTAGCGTTAGGTTTAAGGTGTTTTGTAACCATATTAACGCCGGCTACCAATACACGTCCTTTCTGAGGATAAACGGCCAACACTTTCTTTGGTGTGGTACGATTCTTATCATCCCCTGCGATTACTACTACGTCATCGCCTTTTTTGATGTTGAATTTTGGTTGAAATCTCTGTTTCATCTCTTGCTTTTTAATGGTCGGAAAGCCTAGCTGCTCTCGTAAGCCATTGATTAAATGTTATCCGAATATACAAACGGAGTGCAAAGGTACAATAAAGTATTATTAAAAATGCAAGTTTTTATAAAAATATTTTCCAAATTTGCTCCGCCACTCCCAATATGAAAGCTGTCAAGCAATTTAACCAACAGCGCACTCTTAATATTTATCGACTTCTTTACCGGGCAAAGCTATCTTTCGAGGTTTACGATATTGTACCGTCTTCACTTCATTTTCTACAACCTCCCAATATCCCCAATACTTTTTAGCGGTTTGTTTGGGTAGATTCACCGACGCCTTCTCTGCTAAATACCAACATAATTTGTAAGCAAATTCTTTATTAGCCGCATCTAAATCCGTATGTGCTATCAATTCCATGTGTATGTGTAGCACTTTCTTTAATGGTGTTTTTAATGGCAGCTTTTTAGCAGTTAGGTATAATTGGATTAATTCTTTCGAACAATTGTTTAATATATCTGAAACCAACTGCTGTTGAAATGGAGATGCCTTAAAACTATGGGGCATTGCTTCATGGAAGGTAGTGTATTTATCCACCAATCTAAATTTTGAAAGCTTATTGATTATAGCTGCTTTAGTTTCCATCTTTCGCTAAAGAAATCGCTTGAAAAATATTTTTGGCAAGGTATTTGAAATTTACCATTCATATCACTTTTAAACAATACAGCTTATGAAAATGAAATTAGTAGCAGCTATTTGCTGTTTATTCTTGACCGCAGGCAATTTTACGAGCCAAGCACAACATGAAGGCCGATACCGCCATGATGAGAATCGATATAACTATCGAGACGACTCAAGGCGAAGGGATTATGACCGCCATGAATATGAAAGCAGACAAGATTATTACGACAGAGACCATCACTACCAAGACCGGCGCTATCGACACGACAGCAGGAGAAATGATGGATACTATGTACAAAGGCGTCAATGGCATAGAAGATATAATAATTTCTGTAGTCCTCCACCTCCTGTCCATTTGCATCGTCGTCACTTTCGCCACCGACATCAGCATCATCCTATCATTCATCCTAGGAGACATTGGTAGGTTTTGAAAACTACAAAGGAGCTATACATTAACATCAATTATGAATAGCTCCTTTTTTCTCTGTACTTAATAGTTTATCAAATCAGACCTTTAATATCCACGTATTCTAAGTTGATTGAAAATTTTGAGCAAAAATCCAAGCACTACTCCAAGCATGTTGAAAATTAAATCCACCTGTAATACCATCTACATTCATCACTTCACCTGTGAAATATAACCCTGGTAGTTTTTTACTTTCCATTGTTTCGGGGTTTATTTCACTCAGTTCTACACCACCGCAGGTTACGAATTCATCTTTATAGGTTGTCTTTCCTTTTACTTCAAAATGGTGTCTTATCAAAAGCTCTATCAAGTCTTGTTGTTGTTTGGTTTTAAGCTCTCCCCATTTCACTTTTGATACGATACCTGCTTCATGTAGTAAATATTCCCAGAGTCTTTTCGGCAGTTCCCAATCATTTCTATCATTGATAAAATGAGTGCCTTCGTACTTTCTTTTATCATTAAAATGCTCTTTCAATTCATGTTCCGTAACCTCTCCTAGCCAATTTATTCGCACACTGAATTCATAGTTTTTAGCTTGAATATCTTTTGCGCCCCAAGCGGAGGTTCTAAGTATAGCAGGGCCACTCAAGCCCCAATGGGTAATCAATACGGGTCCTTGCTCAGCGATTTTGGAGTTTAATAATTTTACAGAAGCTTTGCTAACACTGACACCCATTAAAGAGGTAATTGAATGTTTGGGTAAATTAAAAGTAAACAAAGAAGGTGCTGGTGAGGATATCGAGTGATTCAAATCTTGCAACCATTGATATTGGGTAAGCTTAGGGAAACCGCCACATGCAACTAATACCACATCCGATGTATAGTTTGAGCAATCTTGAAAAGTCAAGGTAAATTGGTTATAAACCTTTTCAATTTTTACTACTGACTTATGAAAAAGCACTGTAACTTGCTGGTGTT